>CAVRLU010000009.1:0-98008 GCA_963722115.1 uncultured Nitrososphaerota archaeon | reverse complement strand
GAAACAGCAAGCCGTCAAATCTGCCACAGAAGCCGCATGCATGCTCCTACGAATAGATGACATCCTTTCCTCAAAAGGAGGCAAGGAGGGCGGTCCCCCAGGAGGCCCCGGCGGGATGCCTGGCGGAATGCCCCCGGGCATGATGTAATCAATCTATTCTCAAGCGATCTTAGTCTTCATGCGGCGGCATTATCGCTCCTGAAAGCCAGCGTCTCAGGCTTGCCGATAAGGAGCAAGACAACAACGACTTCAGCCTTCACCTGCTCTGCGATCCCAGTTACGAAGTAAGAACCAGGGCCGCTCGATAGCATTCAATTCCTTCGTTCTAGTGTTTTCACTTTACGTTCTAATTCTTCCACTCTCTTCATTAATCCGTGGATGGCTTTGTGGTGGCCGTAGCTGTGGTCCACGAGCTCGTTGAGTAGCTTCTTCAACTCCCGTGCAGTTTTTTCTTCTACCAAAACATCGCCTCCTAGTGCTGTTGCCTCAATAGTTTACCCGCCATAAGAATGGCCTCGGTAAGTCAGCTCTCAGTTCTCTAAAGTAACATGTTTCCCCCACAAAACTACACAACCCATCCCCCTGACCGCAAGCGTGCACGCGAAAAGCCGCAAAATCAACCCCGCTTGACCCCAAAAAGTGCACCACCCCCCCTACCCCTCCTCGTCAAGCGTGCGCACACCGCTAATGCTACCGCTTCAAAGAGCAAATCTCAGCAGCCCGATTACCGCTCCTGCGAGCACCAGCCAAGCGGAATTAACGCGAAAACGAATCAGGAAGCGCACTAACAGCCGCCACAAGAACCTCAATGCGTCGACCAGGGTGGCGGTCTCTAGTTCGTATGTTGGAAGTGTAATATGAATCGATTCAGCTGGGGTAGGATTAGAGCGAAGAAATGGCCGCTTCAGCTTATAGCCAGTTCTTACCCTCAAGTAGACTCAATCCCGAACCAACCAACTCCTTGTGGTGTGGCGGTGAGCACCACCAGACCCACGGAATTCTTAAAGCAGTGAAAATCATGGTTCGGAAACGAAAGGGCAACAAAGCATGAGCCACCCCTCAAATAGGTGCACAACTTGCCATATGATCGAGAAGCCTTCGCAGACCCCGAGTGGTTACTTGCTGACCTTGAAACAACTCCCGCAGGCCTTTCGAGCGAACAGGCGAAGTTAAGGCTCGGAAAAGTCGGACCGAACGTCATTCCTTCAGCAAAGAAGGTAAACGCAGCACAGAAGTTCTTCGCTCAATTCAAGAATTTATTCAATGTATTGCTACTCGTAGCCTCACTGCTCTCGTTCGCGACCGGCTGGTACTACGGGGACTCAGGCTCGATCTCAATGGGGCTTGCGATTCTCGGCGTCGTGATACTAAACTCGTTCTTCAGTTTGATTCAGGAATTCCGAGCAGAACAAGCTGTACAAGCCATCTCTAGGTTGGTTCCGACCAACGCTAAAGTGATGAGAGACAACCAGCTGAAGGAAGTCAATGTTGCCGAAATAGTGCCGGGCGATATTATCGCATTGGAGGAAGGTGATAGAGTCCCGGCGGATGTTAGACTGACGAATGCGTTCGAGGTTTCTGTTGACAATTCCATATTGACGGGGGAATCTGATCCTCAGCGACGATTCGCCACAATGACACCAGACGCCACGGTCTACAGCCTAACGGATTACCAGAATATCGTTTTCGCTGGAACCACAATCGTCTCGGGCATCGGAAGAGGTGTCGTCATCAAGACAGGCAAGGAGACAGAGTTCGGCAAAATAGTCTCTCTATCTCGCCAAATAAAGGAACCCCCAAGTCCCCTCCAAAAGGAGATCGACTACACTGCAAAGATCAATTCTCTGGTCGCCATCTTGGTAGCTGCTATTTTCTTTCTTGTGGCCAAGATATTCGTCAATTTGCGGATGATCGACAGCCTCCTCTTTGCGATCGGAGTAATGGTATCGCTTGTACCAGAAGGATTCCAACTCACCGTGTCGTTATCCCTGGCTCTAACGGCTCTCGCGATGTCCAAGAAGAATGTCGTTGTAAAACGACTCTCATCTGTTGAGACACTTGGATCGACAACGGTGATGTGCGTTGACAAGACGGGCACCATAACAAGCGGAGAGATGATGTTGAAGAAACTCTGGGCCAATGGGGAGGTGTTTGAGGTGACTGGCGACGGATACAGCCCCGAGGGATTCGTGACTGTCGAAAACAGGAGAGTAAACAGAGTCGAACGACCACACGTATCCCGGCTCTTTGAGGTTGCAACGTTCTGTAACAACGCCAAACTGAACGCTCCATCTGACAGAATTCCTAGGTGGACTGTACTCGGCGATCCAACAGACGGCGCGTTCCTAGTGTTCGCCGGTAAAGGTGACTTCAACGTAAGCGAAGCCCTAGCACAGAACCCTAGGGCAGCGCTAATCCCATTCGATTCAAAGAGGCGATTGATGACAAGCATTCATAGGACACCTGACGGCACGCTGATCGCATACACTAAAGGAGCACCCAACGAGCTACTTTCCAGATGTCCGACAATATTCCTGCAGAATGAATATGTCCCACTCGATGATGAAAAGAGAAACGCAGTGAAACGCCAGTACGATGATTTTGCAGCCGAAGGATTTAGAGTCCTCTCAATGGCCATGCGAGTCCTCCCCAACGAGATGAGCGAGTTTCCATCGGAAGCAGTCGAGAACAATCTCACGTTTCTCGGCTTAGCAGCATTGTTTGACCCGCCCAGACCAATGATCGAATCGGCTGTATCTGAGGCTAGGAGTGCAGGAATGCGCGTAATCATGGTAACCGGAGATCACGAGCTTACGGCTGAGTCGATTGCCAAGAGAATCGGAATCA
Source organism: uncultured Nitrososphaerota archaeon (assembly GCA_963722115.1). Taxonomy (GTDB): domain Archaea; phylum Thermoproteota; class Nitrososphaeria; order Nitrososphaerales; family Nitrosopumilaceae; genus Nitrosotalea. Next base: position 95,161 of record CAVRLU010000009.1, on the reverse strand, counting down.
TCACCTCGCCGGAATATGTAGTGGTTTCAGGTCACGAGCTGTCACGACTCTCTGACAAGGAATTGTTCGAGGTGCTCGACAAACGAGAAATCGTCTTCGCACGAACGACCCCGGAGCAGAAGCTACAGGTAGTTAGGGCTCTGAAAGCCAAAGGAGAAACAGTAGCCGTTACGGGCGACGGCGTAAATGACGCGCCTGCATTGATCGAAGCCGATGTCGGGATCGCAATGGGAGTCGGTGGAACAGATGTCGCCAGAGAGTCCGCAGACATGGTCTTGCTCGACGACAACTTTGCGTCAATGGTTGAAGGCGTGAAGCTTGGAAGGGGCATGTTCGATAATCTGAAGAAATTCGTGTACTACGTTTTCACTCACAATTGGGCAGAATTGGTAACCTTCGTCGCATTTGTGCTGCTCCAGGTCCCGTTACCATTACTAGTAGTACAGGTACTCGCGATTGACTTAGGAATGGACGTCTTCCCATCGTTAGCCCTAACCCTTGAACCACCGGAACCCGGAGTAATGACAAGATCGCCCAGACGGCTGGGCAGCAGACTGATTGACGCTCCGGTCCTGCTTCGCTCGCTCTATGTTGGCTGCATAATCTCGATTGGAGCTCTCCTATGGGCGTTTCGCACTTGGATGACTGGAGGATGGAGCTTTGGTCAGGTGACAATCAACGATCCGTGGGTTTACGCCAAGGGGACGACAGTTGTCCTGGCAGGAATCATGGCAGGTCAGCTTGGGAATTTCTTCTCCGCACGGACAAGCTCTGAGTCTGCCTTTCGACTCAACCCCCTAAGAAACCGGTGGCTATTTGCTGGCATATTGGCGCAACTTGCGATCCTCATCTCAATAGTCTACGTTCCATTCCTTCAACCATTATTCCACACTGCTTCTCTCACTTTGATGGATTGGGTCACACTCTACAGCCTAGCGCCTTTGGTGCTGCTTATCGAAGAAGGCAGGAAATACTTTACGAAATCTCTGAGGACCAGGCCTAAGACTTCTTAGATTCCGTACCGAGAAATGGGATCGCTAGGTGTCGGTGAGGATGAGTGAGTCTCAGCCGACTAAACTTGTAGGTTGCGGGATCAGTATCGGGCTGAGATTGAGGACGTTTAGCCCAACAGCTTAAAGTGTTGAATAACATACCCACGGTTGCCGTTGTCGGAAATGACTTGGAAGGATCACAACATATTCAATGTAAATGAAGATCCCAATGCTAACCAAGACGAAAATTTTACAACGATGATGAGTATTATATTTCCATTAGAATTCAATGAAACATTTTTCAAATGGTTTGGAATTCCACGATGGGATAAAATCAAGGGCATCATAAAAGAAATGAAACGTAGAAGGGGAGGAGGGAATAGTTTATGCGTATACATAAAATTCACAGGAAAACCAGACATTATTTTTACAATAGATCTAGATGACAGACATTCTTTTGATACTGCTATTGATAAGATTGATTTTGTTCTAGAGTTGTTGCCATATCATCTTGATCCCAAAAAACTACCTAAAGAAATCACCGAAGTCTCATACCAATTTGACGATATCAGTGGAAAATGGAATGTCAGAGCAGGTGAATCAGGAGAACAAACATATCGATTTTCAGAAAATGAATGGAAGATTACTTGATTTCTTTTTCAAGAGGTTCCAACATAGAATGTAGTTCACGGTATTTTTTTTCAATAAAATCTAGTGATTCTTCTAGTTTCTTTGATTTTCCATACTTGTATCTGATAAGTTCTCTATGTCTCCAAAAATTTTTCCCCTCTCCTATTGATACAGTACTAAAATAATCAGGACCTTTGAGTTTATCAGGAATCTTTATGCTATATGGAAAAAGAAATTCTGCCATAAACCACTCATCACCATCAGGATAATCAGAACCTGTATCAATATCAAAGAAAAGATGTAGTAAATTAGTTTGCATCAGTCCGTCATCTCTAATTGTGGGATGTTTTACGTTTGATTTTTTAAAATCAAGTTTTACAAGGTTTGGTTCGAAATATCCATCAATTATAGATTTGCGAAATATCTTGTTTACTTCTTCCAGATTCAACGTAGAATTACTCTTTTTACGAAGATGCTAATAACTTATATCATTATCGGAAACGATCATCCACTTGTTTCCTGAGGATTCTAAAATTATCAATCAGATTTCTAGTTTATCAAGCATTTTAGATATGTCAGTTATTGACTTTCCATCAGCAGAAATTTCTTGATATGCTGGAGGGTTTTCAAGATAGTTTGGAATTCGTTCTGACATTCTTTCATCATAGGATGCAACAATATCATTTTTGTAAAATATTCCGGTCGGGATCTTTGAGTCCCACTCGTTAGACTTTATCAAGGCCTGAGTTAGTTTTTCATTTTCTTCTGCTGGTGAGTCTATATGTACAACTGGATCATAGCCTATATCCTCAAGCTTGTAGATTCTGGGTCTTGGTCTATTTGTCATTTCGTCGATGTTATCCATTCCTGAGAACCAATCTCTGGTATTGATATCATTGTAAGTTGGACACGGTTGCAATACATCAAGAAATGAAAGACCCCTATGTTTTACTGCTGCAATTATCAAATCCTTAAGCTGTCTTACATCATATGCATAACCTCTTGCAACAAATGTAAAGCCACTTGCAATAACTAATGCGATTGGATTTACTGATTGATTGACATTGGGTTCAGGAAGAGATTTGGTTTTCAATCCAAGCTTGAGTGTAGGAGATGCTTGTCCTTTGGTAAGACCATATACTCCATTGTTAAATATAAGATAAGTCATATCCACATTTCTTCTGCCAGCTGCAACAAAATGTCCAGCCCCAATTCCCAATCCATCTCCGTCTCCACCTACTGCTACAACAGTCATCTCAGGATTTGCAAGTTTTGCACCTTGTGAAAATGGAAGTACTCTACCGTGCAAAGTGTGAACGCCATATACATTAAGATAATGAGATGTTTTTCCAGAACATCCTACTCCAGAAAATATTGCAGCTTTATGTCGTGGAATTTCCATTTCTGCAAGGGCCATTTGAATTGCACTAACTATTCCAAAATCTCCACATCCTGGACACCAGTCATTGTGTACTTCAGTTTTGTAATCAGATACATTAGACACCATATCTTAACACCTGTTTTTTCTCGGCTTTATTGTCGATAATTTTCTTGATAGAATCAAAGAGTTCATTACAAGTCATTGGTCTTCCTGTGTATTTTAATATGTAATAGTCAACTTTCCTATCCAAATATTCATTAAGTAATGAACCCATTTGCCCAGATTGATTTGCTTCGATATCAATTATTTTTTTAACTCCCGAGAGTAAGGACTGGACATATTTGGTTGGAAACGGATGTAGCATTTTGATTTGAATAAACCCAACCTTATAGCCTGCTTTATTGAGCATTTCAATAGCATCTAAGATGGGCCCTTTTGTTGAACCCCAGCTAAGAATACAAAAATCAGATACTCCATAGTTTATTGCCTGGTCTTCCTTAGGAATTTGGTCTAGTGCGAGTTCCATTTTATGCTCACGCTTGTCCATTTTATAAATACGATTTTCTGGATCTTCGGATATGTGACCTGATTCATCACTTTCATCGCCGGTATTCCAAAATATTCCATTTTCAAGTCCAAGTCTTGATCTTGGAGATATACCATCTGGTGACGGTGTGAATCTTTTATATCCTGGATCTTCAATTTTTTTAAGAAGTTTTCCACGTTCTATCGTTATCTTGGTTGGATCAAATCTTTTTACGGTGGAAACTGTACTTGCAATGAATTTGTCCATCATGTGTATTACAGGAATTTGATAAATGTCAGCAAAGTTGAAACATTTTGCAGTATCGTAAAATCCCTCTTCAGTATCACCCGATGCATATACAATTCGTGGAAAATCACCATGTCCAGCATGAATTGCAAATTGTAAATCATCTTGTCCATGTCTAGTAGGGAGACCTGTAGAAGGACCACTTCTCTGGTATAAAGTTACTACAATTGGAACTTCGTTTATTCCAGCCCAACCAAGAGCTTCTGCCATAAGAGAGAAACCTGGACCTGAAGTACTTGTTGAAGATCTCAGCTCCTGTCAAGGATGCACCAATAATCATTCCTATTGCAGATATTTCATCTTCTGTTTGTACAACTAGTGTAGATCCTGGTCTGTTGTTTTCAACTTCAAAAATTTCATTTGATTCTAAAAATACACTTTCATCCGATGCGGGTGTAATTGGATAGTATGATTGAAACCTACAACCACATGCTATCTTTCCAAGACTTGTAGATTGAAAGCCTTGAGCTAACATCGTATGTTCTTCTTTTGGAATTGGAGATAATTGATATTTGAATTTAGAATACTTTACTGTAGAAAAATTATAAGCATAATTTGCTGCAGTTTTATTCATCTCTGCAATCTCTGCTTTTCTGGAAAATATTGATCCTACAGATTTCATCAAGGTTTCAGGCTGGAGTCCCAATAATCCAATAGATATAGAAACAGCAAGGACATTCTGCATACGAAACATTCCACGTATTTTTGGATTTTGTGTCTCATCAGATAAATTAGCCAAGATTTCTTTGAATGACACAGGATATAGTGTAACTCCCCTCTCTTTGGCTGCATCAAGTGATCCTTGAATGGTTAATGGTTTATTTTTTGATAAAAGATATTTTTTGAGACGTTCCTTGAATTGTGCATCAAGCGTATGAACTTCGTCGATTTGCATCGCAGATAAATCAGATTCATATACTATCGCACCATCATCAAACACCGCATCTGCATGTCGAAATAAGGTCTCAGCATCAAATCCTACTAGCATTGTAATTCCGCTAACATTTGATCTGATTGTCTTGTCAGAGACACGTACTCCAAAGTAACTGTGCTCACCTTTGATATTAGAATAATATTCTCTTTTTCCAAATACTTTCAGACCACAACCTGCACATGCGCCAGCAAAAATATTTGCAGCTGTTTCGACACCTCCACCTTGAGGTCCGCCAATAACCCAAGTTAGATCAATAGAAGACATGATGCATCTAGACGCTCATCAAATATTAATAATTCTATGATTTTTTTGAAAAGACAATATACTAACCGCCAGTTGCTGCATCAAACAAGGCACATTCACATTTATCACGTTCTCCACAAAATGGACAAACGCATACACATTTTTCTATAGGATTTCTACATTGCACACAAATGGCAAACTCATCTTTGTGTTTCAATTGCATATCATTACTTTGATTAATTATAAATGAGTTGTTGTAAAGGTGTAAAATGAATTCTTTATGTAGATTTTTACTCGTGACTAGTTAATTTTTCATCATGAACGCTTAAAATTGTCATTTAGTAATTGAAAATAGTTGAAAATATTACTCACACGGAGACTGCATGATTTTGCTGTAAAGGAACTCAAAAAGAAATACGATGTAGAAATCTACACTGGAAAGATTCCAATGCCAAAAAAGTTACTGATATCAAAAATCAAGGATAAAGATGGCCTAATCTGTTACCCGTATGATTCCATAGATGCAGACGTAATTAATACTGGAACTAAACTTAAGGCAATTTCTACCTATAGTGTTGGATATGATCACATAGATGTCAAGACTGCTGCAAGTAGAAGTATTACAGTAGGTTATACCCCAGAAGTATTGACTCGAGCTACTGCAGATATGACCATGGCTTTGATGTTATCTCTTTTCAGGAGAATACCTGAGGGCGATAAACTAATTCGTAATGATAAATGGAGCACAATATTCGGTCCTTATGAATTTCTTGGAACTGATCTATATCAAAAAACTCTGGGCATATTCGGAATGGGAAGAATAGGAAAAGCAGTGGCAAAAAGAGACTGCAGGTTTTGAGATGAAGGTAATTTATCACAACAGAACTAGATTATCAATTAAAGAGGAAAAAAAATTAGGAGTAAAATATGTATCGTTAGATAATCTTTTTAGAACAAGTGATGTCGTAAGTATACACTCACCACATACGCCTCAGACACATGAAATTGTGAATTTAAAATTATTTAAGAAAATGAAAAAAACTTCATTTTTGATCAATACAGCTCGTGGCAAAATAATAAATGAAAAAGATCTTGCTATTGCATTAAAAAGAAAAATAATTGCAGGAGCTGGTCTTGATGTATTTCAAAAGGAGCCAATTAATTCCAAACATCCAATTGTAAAAATGAATAATGCCGTATTAACACCTCATAGTGGTAGTGCAACTGTAGAGACAAGAAAGAAAATGGCAGAGATAGCAGTCAAGAACTTAATACTTTCACTCTCTGGTAGAAAACCGATTTACCAAGTTAGATGATAAAATAATTACCAGGATATAATTAGAGTTCAATTAGATCATTAGGATCTATTCTGATGCAATTAGTGCCCACAGGTTTTAGGCCAGTAAAATTAATAGTTCCGTGGGGAACCTTACCTTCTTTTTGCAGAGACTCTAACTTTTCTGTAAATGCATTTTTGTGTCCGTCACATGCAACACCAACCATGTATTCACCATCTTTAGATCGTATAGAAATTACAAATTCAGGCGGCATTGGACAATCTTGCCCTTTTTTTCTAATGGAGCAACGTTCTGGAAACACAGATTCATTTTTTGATTTCAGAATATTAATCTTGATTGAAGTTACTTTTACTAGACTCAGATAATAGTTTCAAAATCCCAAATGGAATCAGTTTTTCGTGTTTTATACTGTAATAATCCTTTTTCCTGCATAGATTTTACTACATATGCAGAATAGGCAGGAGCCCCAGTTGCACCAGGAGAGTTGTAGTTTAGAATATGATATGAATTTGGACCCACGAGTTCTAACACATCTGGCAAGAAATTTCCTTCAGGAGTGATGATAGGAGTTCTAATTCCAGCAGTGCCTCGTTCTGAAAAGAACTCTGGTTTTACTTTGGGCATAAATTCCTGTATACGTTCTATCATGACAGTTTTCGATAAGGAGCTCAACCATTCCTTTGCCACCAAATTCATAAAATCTGCATTAAGAAGTAATTTTCTTGTACTTCCCGTTACTACCTCTGTGAGTTTAGAAATGAATGTTTCAACATTTCCGACATAGCCAGAATAAGTTTCAGGGCTTGGAACAGGAACTGCATTTGGTCCCACCTCACTTTTTCCATCAGATCTGATAATCCAGTGTGGATCAAGAAATGGAAAATCAGGATATTTTGGAACAGAGTAAACGTTGGTCTTGACTAGATTAGTGTATTCGGCACTTGCAATCCAATATTCTCCTCTAAAGTGAAGACTGGAATGATCATTTGCCAATCCAAACTTTTTTGCAACATCAAGTGAATATCCACCTGCGCAGTTTATTACAATCTTTGAATTAATTTTGTCTTTATTTTGAAATACAAGTATTGGATAATCGTCAAGGTTTTCAACGGATTCTAGTTGTCTATTAAATAAAAATTTAGTTCCATTTCTTTGCGATTCTTCTTTTAATTTTCTGGTAAATTCTCCATAATCAACTACCGCATCAGTTTTACAATGAATTGCAGAGTGGCATCTGATGTTTGGTTCTCTTTGCATGACATCGCCACTGCTTAACAATTCTATATTTTTCTCTGACATTCCATTTCTTGGACCCCAATTCATATACTTCTCAAGAGTTTTGTGTTGAACCTCATCAAGTGCAACCTCCATAGTACCCACCATATTCCACGGCAATCCCTTTTTCTCAGCAAATGTTTTCCACATTTCATGAGAGAGAAATGCAGCTCTTGCAAGTTTGGCTTTTTTGTCCGGATTAAGATAGAATGGAGAATGTACTACTCCCGTATTACGGCTGCTTGTATGCATTCCAACATCGGATTCTTTCTCAATTACTACAACCTTTGCATCATACAAATTTGAAATCCAATATGAGATAGAAGTTCCAAGTAACCCTCCACCAATTATTGCTATATCATATTTTTCCAATAATGTAAAAACGACAAGGTGTGATTAATGGATTTGTAAAAGGCGCCGGGAGAGAGATTTGAACTCTCGAACCCTTGCGAGTACGCGCTTTATGGTATACTAATTTCCAGGCGCGCGCCCTACCAGGCTAGGCGACCCCGGCATTCATCTCGCCAATTCAATTTCGTTGTAAAACCGACTATATATTACTGTAAGAGATGATCATTTCACAAACTTTTTTCTGTAAATACCAGCAACTATTACAGAACCTATGAAGGGCGCAGTCCAGTACAACCACAAATCATTAAGATAGCCAGATATTATTGCAGGTGCCAATGCTCTTGCAGGATTCATGGAAGCTCCTGAAATAAATGCCAAAAAGAAGATATCAAGACCCACCATTCCACCTATTACAATTCCACTAAATCCTCGTAGTCCTTTTGTATGAACAACTACTATAATTACAGCCATTAGTAATGCAGTAGCTAGAATCTCAACTCCAACTATGAGAGGAATTTGGAAATGGTAATCTGGTGCGTTTGCTCCAAGATTGGCTTCTGTACCTATCACATATTTTACAAAGATGCTACCTAACAATGCACCAATTATCTCTGCAACAAGATATACTGGAAAGAGATTCTTTGGCATGTGTTTTGTAACAAAAAATCCAACCGTCACTGCGGGATTAAAATGTGCCATAGATATCTTGCCAAATGCATAGACCATTATTGCTACTGCAACTGCTGGAGCAAGAGCTACAAACCAGAGACCAAATGTTCCAGAATATTTTACAGTCAGCACCACAGAACCTGTTGCAAATATTACTACAACAAATGTACCAATTAATTCAGCAAAGAATCTCTTTTGGTTAGAGGATAGCCTGTTTGTTATTCTAGAGTTTTGCAAAGTTGTCTTACCTTTAGTTCAATGTTGTCCCTAATCTCTCTAACTTTATCGATTGATTTGTCTTTAGGATCTTCTATATTCCAATCAACAGAGTTTTTCATAAAAACTGCAGGACATTCAGTTTTATCCATACATCCCATATTCACGCTCAGAATTGAATCTTTAATAATTTCATTAGTTAGCATTTTAGGTTTCTGTTTGTTAAGGTCTATGCCAATTTCTTTCATTGCTTCCACTGCAATAGGATTTATCTCTGGTGTGGGTTTTGTTCCAGCACTTATTGCTTCATATCCCTTTGGAGCATACTTTCGGAAAAATCCCTCTGCCATTTGGCTTCGTCCTGCATTTTCAACGCAAACAAATAGGATCTTTTTTTTGTCATTTGATTTCCCAAAAAAATTCATAACAATCACTTTATTGCTTTAATTACAAGACTGGTAATTTTTCTACCATTTACCTTCTCGCCTTCCATGTACACCCTCTGGTCTAGAACACTAACATTATGAAATCCTGCTTTCTTGATACTTTCAATATAATGTTCTTGTGTCAATGCACCATCAATACAGCTACACCATTGTTCTGCATTAATCTGATCTTGTTCAAGTTCTTTGTCTGTTACTAGATCAGAGATCACCATTCTTCCTCCCTTTCTTAATATTCTATAAACTTCCTTGAATGCACTTGTCTTGTCTGAAGTAAGATTAATCACACAGTTGCTGATTACTGCATCAATGGTATCATCACTGACTGGAATATTTTTTTCAATGTCTCCTTTTCTAAATTCTACATTTGTATAATTGCCATTACGTGCATTTGTATTTGCTTTTTCTAACATTTCGTCAGTCATATCAATGCCAATCACTTTGCCTGATTTTAATACCTTGTTTGCAGATAGGAATGCATCTATTCCTGCACCTGAACCAAGATCTAAAACAGTTTCGCCTTCTTTCAGATCAGCAAATTTTATTGGCGCACCGCAACCTACACCCAAAATAGATTCTTGTGGAATTGATTCTAATTCTTTTGAGTCGTAGCCAATTATTTTTGTAGCGTCAATAGGAGAATCGTTTGTATTGCATTCGCCCGGCATGCAACAGCAGTCTGAGTTTCCAGTTAACGCAATCTTACCGTATCTCTCCTTTACCTTTTCTTTTATTACTTCACTCATTTTAATCCCTTGACAAGTTCCTTTACTCTTATCTCAATTTCATCTCTTATCTCTCTGACTTTCTCTATGGATTTATCTTTAGGATCCTCAATTCCCCAATCTACATAATTACCAAGCATAAGAGAAGGACATTCTATAGTATCCATACAGCCCATATTCACCTTCAAATCTGCCATTCGGATTTGATCTTCAGATAGCATCTTTGCCTTGTGATTGCTAATGTCTACTCCAGCTTCTTTCATCACTTGTATTGCAAGCGGATTGACGTATGATTTTGGACTTGAACCACCGCTCATTGCATTCCATCCCTTTGGAGCATACTTTCGGAAAAATCCCTCTGCCATTTGGCTTCGTCCTGCATTTTCTATGCATGCAAACAGAACATACTTGGCAGGTTTTTTTCCAAATAATCCCATTGTATCTCCAGCATTAGTTTAGTTAGTAAACCATTTAAGTTGTCAAGGAGAAACAATTACAGTTGGTGTAAAGATGGAAACTAAAAGAAAAACAATTCCAATCATTCAGGATAGTTGCAGTTTTGAAGGGTATGATGCTTCCTCGTTAATGTCTGAAACGTCAAAGCTGAGAAAAATAATTACTAAAAGAGGCACACTTGAGATTTTAATCCCTTTATGTTGTACAACAGAACCAGTACGGCATAAACAATTCAAACAGGCTTTGAAAGGAATTAGCAGTAAGACCCTTGCTATTCGATTAAAAGAACTAGAAAAAAGCGGAGTGCTGGAAAGATTATCTTATAATGAAATTCCTCCCAGGGTAGAATACAAATTAACTAACAAAGGACAGGAACTTGTTGAATCCATGATTAATCTTTTACAATGGATGAAAAAATGGTCCAGATCAAAATAAATATTGTATGGAATTGTGTATTTTGTTTTCTATTTCAGAAAAGTCTATTTCAACAGATTTATGGTAACAGATTTTTTCAATGAGGCTCCTACATCTTCAGTGGTACTTGATACTACCTTGTATCTTCCTTGGTATGTTTTGCCGCCATCGGATTTAGTTTGATCCCAGACGAATGTTTTTTCTTCTCTTGGTTCTAGTTTAGAGATTACCTGTGCAGATAATGGTGAATAGACTAGTATTCCATCAAGCCTAGTTATCTTCAACCCATAAGAAGTGTCAGAAAATGTAAGAGGCATGGTACCTGAATTGATTATTCTAATGTGAATTAATTCTCCAAGATGATAATTGATTTTATCAGGAATAATTGTAAGAGAAGGACCGTTTTCATATACAAGAGTTGGAACCTGATTTGCAATTTGAGACAGATAATATCCCAACACGCCAGCGGCTACTAGTCCCACCATGAAAAATATTGCGGCGCCTTTTGGTATCACTTGAAAAATTTGATTTGATTCCTTTTTAATTGTTAACTACTGGCTTTGATCTCCAACTTTTTGGATAGGTGTTTGGAGCCATGATGATTCTCTTAATCTTAAAGGCAAAGCCTTTGGTGTTTTCAACAATCTCATCTTCATCCAGAGTTGCTTCTGCAAGAGCTACAACCTCGCCTTTTTGTGTGTATATTGCAACAAAATCCCCACGCTTAAGCCCAGAGGATATTTCAAGAATGCCAGGTATTGCAAGTTGAGCTCCATGACAAAGAGCATCTACTGCAGAGTCTCGTATTACAACTGACTTTATCTCACTTAGAGTGAGTTCTATTGGCATCATTATTCTCCTCAGTTTTTTGTCATCACCATTTTCTTTCCACAAAGCATAAGCATCAACAAGATCATGTATTTTTACTAAATTAGAATCTTCATTGAAGTGTCCCACCCTACTTCTTCGGAGCTCAATCATTGTTGCACCTTCACCAAGAATCTCTCCCATATCATAGAAAATTTTTCTCACATAGGTTCCTGCTTCACATAAAATTCGCAAAAGTAGTAATCTTTCCTTTTGCTCTATGACTTCAATTTCATATACATGTCTAACTCGGGTTTGTCTAGAGACTGCAGATCTCTGCGGCGGTTTTTGAAAGATTTTACCAGTGAGTTGTTTGAGTACATCGGTCAATTTTTCTTTTGGTGGGAGTGTATGAAGTCTTCCAAGAGCATGATATTCTTTGGGACCAAGTAATAAAACTATGAGGGCCTTTGTTGCTTCGCCTAGTCCTATTGGTAAAAGTCCAGATACTTGTGGATCAAGTGTTCCGCTATGACCTGCTTTTGGAACATGTAATATTTTCTTTACCCATGCTACTGTCTCATGACTTGTCGGACCGTTTGGTTTGTCTAACAAAATGAAACCATAGTTGAGAAGCTGTTCAATTGATCTCTTGTCATAATACGTACCATGGGCATCATTTGTGATGTCCTGGTCGATTACTCTAAGATTTTGTAATTGTTTGAGTGTCATAGTAGTATTTCACTGCATTTTTTGCCTGTTCAAGAACTTGTTCAGGTCCAAGATCATCCGTGTTTATTATTTTATTAAATACAGAAAGATCTTCTCCAAAATTAAAACCATAAAGCTTTTTGTATAATGTTTTATTTTCATCATATCTCTTTTTTACTATACCAAGTGCATCCTGTATTGATATACTATCTCGCATTGTCATTCGTTTAGCACTATTTTCATGCGAACCTGCAAGCCAAATTTTAATTCCATCGTTAACTAACCACGGTAACGTGTAGTCTGTTATGATTACGTCTTCAGTTAGAAATATTTTTTTCAATTTTTCATCAACTTCTTTATCAAATTCCGGATTTTCTTTTCTGATATTAAGAAAACTCATTCCTTCATCTGTGTCCCAAAAATCATCATTATCTGTTTCAAAGCCTTGTTCCTTGGCCATTTCTTTTAGCACATCTCCACCGCTGAGATATTTCAAGCCAAACTCTTCTCCCAATCCTTTTGCGATTGTAGTCTTTCCTATGGCTGGAGGACCAGAAATTATAACTGAACGAAGCAATTTAACTTGTATCCATTGTAGTTTTTGTAACTCTCATTATGATACCACTAAAGGCAGCGGATGATAAGAAGTACCATGCCCAAAAATACATTTCGTTTACATGATGACATATGTCGGGATGACCAGGAAGTTGAGATTCTGCCACTTTTGCAGCAGTACAAGTTAATTCAAAAAATCCTCCAGGTATGATGTTTAATGAAATTGGTGAAACGGCTACTGTATAGGAAAATAGCGGGGGAAGTACAAAATAGAATACAAGAATCAATGGAAGAAAAGTAATCATCATTGGTCTCATATTCATTTGCATAACTTCCATATTCATCTTGTTCATGTATGCGGATTTCTTGTTAAGCTCATCCGTTTTTTCTTGATCTTTTGATTTGAATGCAGCCATTCTTTCTTTTTGCCAAGCTCTCGTTTCTTTGAGTAATCTTTTCAATTTATCTTGATCAACCATCTTTCGTTTTATTATAGCATTAAGCAGGTTAAGACCTATAGAAATACACATTATTCCAAAAGCAGCTGGGATCATTCCCTTTACCAATGGATTTGCACTTCCCATTGGACCCCTGTTTAGACCTGGTATCTGTAGTGCCATTGTATTTATGAAATCAAAGAATATGCTATGTTCCATTGTTAAACCCCATTGCACTTAGGATACCTCTAGCCGCTTCATCAACCTTACCTTCAGTATTAAGAACCATCTTAATTGGTGAGCCGCAAAGTATTGAACAGGTAGACAGCATTGCACTTGTAACATCAAGTTCTTTTTTTATTGTATCAATTGATACTATGTCTCTAGTTCTAGTAGTATCTGTCATTCTGCGATTATAGATCTCTTCAGGTCTTGCTGTTATCATAATAAAACTATCAGGATTGAGTATCTCTAAAACATTATGTGGAAGTCCAGGATAGAATCCCTCTTGTGTAGAAATGAATGCATGAGTATCCACAATCACTACGTCATCAGCGATTGAAGCTATTGTTCTTGCTGCCATAGATTGTAATTCTTTTTGCTCTTTAACTGAAAGTTTTCTCAGATCATCCCTATTCTGGACTCCTTTCTTTTTAGCTTCATCAAACATCACGGTTCCAAAAATTGAGACACTTACTTTGACATTTTTCTCTTTTAACAATTCTACTACGCGTGATACAACTGTAGTCTTTCCAACACCTGGAATTCCTACAATTATTACACGATTACTTTCTGCCAAGTAATGCACCCAGCGTAGGCATTACTTCTTCGACTCTTTCTCGAACAAGTAAATTGTAATAGTTAATCAAAATATCAACTGTCAACAACATTCCTGTCCCTGATCCAAATGTTCCTAGCACATCAGAAGTACCAGCCAACAATCCAAGTATGATAGAACCAATTATAGTGACAGATGGAATGTATTTTTGAAGTAGATTTTCTACTGGTTGATTTGAACGTCTGAAACCTGGAATTTGTACTTCGGCATCAAGTAGGTTTTTGGCTGCGCTCTTTGCAGAAAGACCTCCAAGCTCAATCCACAATCTACCAAATAAAACTACAATCCCGACCATGAATAAAATATACAAAACAGCCCTAGTTGGATCTAATGCGACAATATCCAAACCACGTGGTGCAGTAACATAGTACAATATACCACCTGTTGGAGTGGATGGAGATGTAGGATCAAACATTCCCAAGAAATTCAGGAATGGATTCGCATTTCGTGGATTAAAATTAGCCCACATGATTTGTCCAACAAACACCGCATTAGCAGTAAGAGCAGAAGCCAAAATTACTGGAATGTTTGAGACATACATTAACTTGATTGGATATACTGCTGAGAATCCCCTATATTTTGTAGATACGATTGGTATTTCCACCTTGATTCCCTGAGTATAGACAAGAATCAGCAAGACTCCAGCTGTTATCAGTAAACCAAATATGCCAGGCAATTGGTTAGACCGGAAGAATAGATTAGTGAAATCATGATTAATCGCACCATGTATAATATTTGCAAATACACCTACTGGACCTCCATCTCCTGCAGGAACTGGACTGAATAAACTCCAAATTACTTGTTGAGCTACACCTGCAGCAATAAACAAACTAATTCCACTTCCAAGTCCCCATCCTTTTTGTACTAATTCATCCAACAGCATGATTATCACAGATGCGCCGATTAACTGTCCTATCAGAATGAATATAGCTTCATGATTGGGCATCCTAGGTCCATAAACTGCCATTCCATACAGTGATGACTCGGCAATGATTACTATGTAAGTGACAATCTTGGTGGCTGTTTGATATAGTTCTCTGTCTTCTGGTTTCTTGAAATCAAGATGAAATATCTCAGAACCTTTTAGAAGTTGCATTAAGAGTCCAGCAGTAACAATAGGTCCTATTCCGAGTTCTATCAATGTACCCTGCTGTGAAGCAAAAATTACTCTAGCAAATGCAAGAAAATCAAAGGATGGTGTTGATGCTCCATAAAGAGGAGTTTGTCCCATAATCATGTAAATAAATAATGCTATTCCACACCACATCAAACGAACTTGTAATGGGATTTTCTTTTTCGGCTTTGGTACTTGTGGAATGTAAACTTCAGCTTTTGAGATAATAGTTTTTAAAAAACCGCCAGAGGCCTTACCTTCTTCTGCTGTCACGCTACTGCTTGCACCTCTCCACCAGATTGTTTTATTTTTTCTTCGGCAGAAGCAGAGAATTTTTCCACCTTAACAACATAAGCATTCTTAGTCTGTCCTCCTCCTAACAGCTTATCATAGCCTAGTTCAGTAAGGTCTATTAGTTTCTTGCCGCCTTCCTGTTTTCCAAATTTTGCAAAGATATCATCTAGATCTCTCACACTAGCCCATTTACGAACTAGATTTGGATGTGGTGGATGAGTAGAATCATGACCAAAATGTTTTGGATCAGTCATTAGCATTCTTATGAAATGATGTTTATGCAAACCTGATTGGCCAAGTCCTCCTTTATGGCCACTTGCTCTGTGTTGACCAATCTGTCCCCAACCACAGTGTCTACTTCCTCTGTATTTTCTTGTCTTTCTTAATCTTGTTGGCATGTTACATCATTAACCTCACTTGTGCTAAGAGTTCTTTATGACTACCGAGGACTCCCCCTTCGCCATACATCTTCTTTGTATTTCGTTTGAATCCATGTTTTGGTGGTGATAAAGCAAACCATGGTTTAAGTGGTTTTAATTTAGATAACGTAGCAGTTCCCTCTGCAATGGATTTTGCAAGTTCATCAGTATTTTTGAATCCTAATTTTGTCATATCTTCTGGAGTAATTTTTTTATAACCACCCTTACGTGCCTTTTTCTCCAATAACTCTTTGGTGGTTTGTACATCGATTTCCTGCCACGAGACGTAGTGTTTAATCTTGTCAAGCATACCTTTTGTGTTATCTTTTTCTGGAATTATGGTGGCGCGGAATCTTTTATCCAAGTGTAAAAGATCCATGGTAGTATTGGCCCAATAAGGAACATTAACCGTTCCTTTCATTCTAACTATTAAGAAAGCTTTACCCATCTTCATTCAACCCTGACTAAATGTTTGTCTCAAACAATCCAAAACAGCTCTTGATGTAGATGTCATGGTGTTTGTCGATCCTGTACTTTTTGTCCAAGCATCCTTCAAACCTGCTAATTTCAAAAGATTTCTAATATTTCCACCAGCTACAAGTCCCAGACCTCTCGGTCCTGGAATAACTTCTATTGTAACACTTCCACCTCTTCCTCTAATTTTGAATGGAACTGAATGTGGTTGTTCACATCTACACTCCCAACTTCCGCAACCAAGTTTTACCGGACTAACATTAAGATAGAGCTTGATTTGTTGCTTTTTCAATTGCAATTCTCATCTGTTTTGATTTTCCTTGTCCTATTCCTAACCAACCATTTTCATCACCTGCTGCAACAAGTGCCTTAAATCTTGTATATTCACCGTTGGTTGTTTGTTTTTGAACAATTCCAACATCAATTACTTCTGTTTTAATTCCTGGCAATAATTTTTTAATGATTCCGGCCTCTTGAATTCGATAACCATTTTCATAAATTTCTTTCATCGTTGTAATCTTTTCAGTTGCTACTAGTGTTCCCAGTTTGGTTCTTGGAACCCACACCTGTTCTGGTTCTCTTCTTGGTGGTCTTGATCTTTGTTCTGTTCTACTCATTTGGATTTAACCTCACTATCAATTGCAGATCTTACTTTGTCGATCTCATTTGCAACTTTAAGATGCTTACCACTAATCCTCTCTTCAGATGGAAAAGTTTCTGCGTCTGCGGGTACATCTAGTCCGGCATCTATTATTCCTTTCAATGCCGCTGCAATTCTTTGGGTATATTTTCTAGTACCAGTATAAAGTACTGCACTCTTGACTCCACTTGCAAGTGCTTTCTTACCTGCAAGATAACCAGTAAGATATGCTGCCGGTATACTCTTTCTTGATCCCTTCCAACCCTTATTGATAAGTGATCTGGAATGAGCTGATGAAAGAACCTTATCACCGGCCATTTCGGGTTTATGAATTTGTACCAGCGTATTTTCATTTGATATCTGGACTGTGATAAAGTCTCGTCTACCCATCAAGAGATGTCTTCTCTTTTTGTAGTTGGTCTTCTCGTCCCGAGATCTACGTAATATTTGTGAATATGCCATATGTACTAATCCTATTTACAAAAAATTTTGGTGAAGCTCTTATAAACGTTAGACTTGGAGTAGTAAAGCCATTAGTGCCTTTTGTGCATGAAGTCTATTTTCTGCTTCATCCCATATTACGGATTGTGGACCATCAAGTACTTCACTTGTAACCTCTTGACCTCTTTTTGCTGGAAGACAATGCAAGAAAATTGCATCATGATTTGCTTTTTTCATTAAATTTGAGTTTACTTGAAAGCGTGGTAGAAAATCTTTTGCCCTATCCGTTGCTTGATGATGAATTGAAACAAAGGTATCAGTTACCACAACATCGGCATTCTTTACCGCCAGTTCTGGATTACTAAGTAACTGAATATCAATGAATTTTTTTGATTCTTTGATTATATTCAGATTTGGTTCATAACCTTTAGGAGTTGCAATGTTAATATCAATAGATGCTTTTGCACATCCGTAAATCATGGAATTACAAACATTATTTCCATCTCCGATCCACGCAATTTTCAATCCGCTAAGTTTTTTCTTTTTCTCTTTAATTGTCATAAGATCTGCCAAGATTTGACATGGATGAAATGAATCAGAGAGTCCGTTTATTACAGGCACAGTAGCATTTTTGGCCAATATTTCTACTTCATCATGTGAGTACACCCTAGCCATTATCACATCAACATATCTTGAGAGTGTCTTAGCTGTATCTTCTATTGTCTCACCTCTTTTTAGTTGGAGATCATCTGCAGATAAATTAAGAGCATGTCCACCCATCTGGAACATTCCAGTTTCAAAGCTGACTCTTGTACGAGTGGATGGTTTCTGAAAAATCATAGCAAGTGTTTTATTTTTTAACAGGGGTTTTGAAATTCCTTTTTTAAGATCTTTCTTTAGCTTGATGGCATTTTCTATTATTTCCAATAATTCATGTTTACTCAGCTCATTTAGTGTCAATAGATCTTTTGTTTTTACTTTCATTTCTTCATCCATCCAAATAACGAGCGCTTCTTCTTAGGCTTTTCATCTTCCGTTTCTTCAATTTCTTCTTTTGTAATTTTTAACTCAACTTGTTGTTCTTGTTTTTTTGGTCGTCCTTCAGAAATCCATTTTCGAATATTTGATGCAAGTTTTCTTGCTTGATCATCGTTTTCAGGAGGAGGTACATCAAAGAGGTTAGAATACTTTTCAATATCTTTTGTTGAAATTCCTGCGAATGGATCTTCTTCTAAAATTTGTTTCTCATGTTCCTTATCAACAATGATTTCTGGTTTTAGTTCAACTTTAGGTTCTGGTTTTAGTTCAACTTTAGGTTCTGGTTTTAGTTCAACTTTAGGTTCTGGTTTTAGTTCAACTTTAGGTTCTGGTTTTAGTTCAACTTTAGGTTCTGGTTTTAGTTCAACTTTAGGTTCTGGTTTTAGTTCAACTTTAGGTTCTGGTTTTAGTTCAACTTTAGGTTCCAAGACTTTTTTCTGAATGTCTTCAATAATTTCTGCAGGACCAAAGAGAGTTTCTAAAAAGATATCTTTATCAAAAGATTTTAGATCTTTATACTCTTGTCCAATACCTAGGTAAAGAATTGGACTAGATGTTACTTTAACGATGGATATAGCAGCTCCACCACGCGCATCTGCGTCACTTTTTGTAAGTATAGCCCCATCAAACTTTGTATAATTATGAAATTCTCTTGCTTGATTTACAGTGTCATTACCAGCCAATGAATCACCTACAAATAATTTAAGATCAGGGTTTACTACTTTGTTAATTTTAGATATTTGATCCATCAAATTCTTACTAGTTTGCATTCTTCCAGCTGTATCAATTAGTATACAATCTATTTTATGAGATTTTGAATAAAGCACTGCATCTCGAGCCACTGCAGCTGGATCTGAACCATAGTTTTGAGAAATAACTTTGATGTTCAATCTTTTTCCATGTTCACCTATCTGTTCAATTGCACCTGCTCTGTAAGTATCCGCTGCAGCAATCACAACTGAATATTTGTTTTCTCGCAAGAGATTTGCAATCTTTGCGATGGTGGTGGTTTTCCCTGTTCCATTAATACCCATAAATGAGATAATGTATGGTTCTCCTTTGTCCTTCTTTTTTTGAATGTTAGATAAAATATCAACAGTGCCTGCTACATCAAACATATTTGAAATGCTTTTTCGAAGCTCTTGTTTTACAACTTCAGCAATCTTGTCCTTGTTAACCGTAGTTCCGATTAACTGTTTTTTCAAATCATCTTTTAATGCATCAATAACTTCTGTTGCAACATCAGATTCCAGTAATGCAACTTCAAGTTCAAATAAAACTTCGTCAATATCTTTTTCCTTTAGCTCCTTATCTCCAAAACTTTTAACTGCTACAGAAAATGCATTTCGTAGTTTTTCAAACATAATGTACTGCCTTACTGCGGAGGACTACGGTTTGATTGTATAAGTTTGTTCATTTCATGTTGTCCCTGTTCAAGTTTCATGGAAACTTCTTGTCGTTGTGATGCTAATTGTTGTAGTACCATTTCAAGTTCCTTAATTCTGGATTCCATATAGTTTATTGCGGATTCTTTGTTTTGTTCAACTGAAGCACCTGCGCCTATATTTACAATCATTTTTTGATCAGGATTTATTTTTGCTTTAACATAGACTCCCAAACCCACAGGTACAAGAGTTTCATATTCAGCATTACCTGTTAGTACTTTCATCGATTCAACGGCATTTGTTGCCTCTTGTAAAAGTCTCATCACTGTTTCTTCTCGTTGTAACAAATCATTTAGATAAGCTTCTAGAGACTGCATCTGTTGCAATAAGGCTTGAGCATGTTCTTCACTCATTTGCAAAAAATTCTCGTAATGACTATAAATTCATTCTGAAAATATAGAATAAAACAAAAAGAAGAAGGAATTATGCTTTTATCTTTGAAAGTCTTGCGTCTACTTCGTCCCAGTTTATTACATTCCACCAGGCATTTACATAATCTGCACGTCGATTTTGGTATTTTAGATAATATGCGTGCTCCCAAACATCTAATCCCATCAACGGGATCAAACCTTTGGTACGTGGACTTGTTTGATTTGGCATTGTAGTAAACTCAACTTTCTTTGTCTGTGGATTGTAGGTTAACCAACCCCAACCACTTCCTTGAATAGCAATTGTATCCTTTACGAATTTTTCTTTGAAACTATCAAAGTTTCCAAACACAGAATTAATAGCTTCTTCTAAGCTACCTCCTGGTTTTCCACCACCGCTTGGTTTCATATTATTCCAGAATAGAGCATGGTTCTCATAACCTCCTCCATGGAAATTCACTGCACCTCTAACGTTTTCTGGAACTTGATTCAAGTCTGAAAGTAACTTGGTTAGTTCCATGTTTTGGAGTTCAGTGCTCAGATTTGCCAATGCATTATTCAAGCCATCAGTGTATGCTTGATGATGTTTTGTGTGATGAATTTCCATTGTTCTGGCGTCAATGTGTGGTTCCAAAGAGTCGTACGAATATGGTACTTTCGGAAGTTCATATTTTGCCATAAGAGTTACAAGTTTTTCTTGCCATTTATGGCTTTGGTTGCAAATGCATTTTATCTGGTCTTAATGCAGATACCATGTGATAGAGAAATCGTTAATTTTTTCTCTTGCTTTTGTGTTATGCATTTCATATTTTATTTCAGATTCTATTGAGGATGAACAAAGTCTTCTTTCAAAGAGCATACAGTTAGTCGGCGTTCAAATCCCAAGACAACACGGATTAAATGGTCAGGGAGTTAAAGTGGGCATAATAGATACTGGGATTGATTTTAATCATCCCGATTTACGCGGTTATGGATCTTCGGGAAGAGTTGTAGGAGGATACAATTATGTTAACACAGATGAAAAACCACTAGATACTAACGGTCATGGTACCGAAGTTGCTGGCATAGTTGGTGCCAATGGGAATTTTTCTGGAATGGCTCCAAAATCTCAGTTATTCTCATACAAAGTATCATCTACAGGGGAAGCTGTTTCCTCAGAAAATATCATTCAAGCTATTTCTCAGGCCATAGATGACAAGATGAATGTGATAAACATAAGCCTTGGAGTAAACAGAACTAATGATGGATTAGAAAATGCAGTAGATGAAGCAGTAAAAAAGGGAATTGTGGTGGTTACTGCAGCTGGAAATAATGGGCCAGATAATGAAACTATTGGAAGTCCTGGAAGAGATGTCAATGTGATAACAGTTGGCGCTTCATATAACAACATAACATCAAGTCTTGTATCAACTTTCGAGATTGAAAGTAAACAGTATGATGCCATACCAATGCTTGGTGTCAGTGCTTTACAAAATCCCATTGAAGGTAAGATAGTTTACGGCGAATATGGAAGATTAAAAGATCTTGAAAATATCAATGTCAAAGGCACCATATTACTTGAGCAAAGAGGCAGTGATACAAAGGGTGAGAAAGTATTTTTTTCAGAAAAAGAGAAAAACGCTGCAGACCGTGGGGCAATAGGACTAGTAGTATTCAACAATAAAAACGGAATTTTTTTTGGTGAGCTCATAGGACCTAATTCTACTAGAGATTATCATCCAAGAATTCCAGTCATTTCCATATCAGGTGAAGATGGGCTTAAATTAAAATCAACATTAAGTAATAACACCGTAGGTCACTTTAACATATTTTATCACCCAGATTTTGTAGCACCATTTAGTTCACGTGGACCAGTTTCGGTTTTTTATGTAAAGCCTGATCTTGTTGCTCCAGGAGTTTTTGTAAACACTACAACGCTGGGGGGAAAATACAATATAACAAGTGGAACAAGCATAGCTGCGCCACATGTTACTGGTGCTGTTGCCATATTATTACAAAAATATCCTAATTTAGATCCATTATCTATAGCATCACTCATAACAACAACAACTGATCCCGTTACAGACGCTTATGGCAATATACTTCCAATTGAAGTGGTTGGCAGTGGAAGACTAAACGTCACTAGAGCAGAATCTGCAAATCTGATAATTATTCCCCATAGTATAGTTTTCAATCTATCTTATGATCACACTAATGAAACTAAGACGTTGAAATTACGTTCAATTAGTGATTCAGTCATTCCAAAATTAAAAGTTCGATTTTCATCTAGTGAATCAAGTCTTGCCTTCAATTATTCAGTAATCAATAATACAATAAATGCTCAAGTTACAGATAATACAAAAAAGACAGGCAATTTTGATGGATTCATAACAGTGGATGATTCAAAAACTTTGTATCGAATTCCTGTTCTCATTCATTTAACAAAGGGAACATTAAACGTAAATCAGAATAATGGACGGATTAATTTTTCAATAGACTATCCTGAAAAATGGTCATATGCAAAGATTTCTCTAATCAGATCTGGTTCACATGACGTAAAAACAACCGCAATCACTCCGTACAATAATAGAACTTTATCGGTTTATAGTACAGGCGAATATTGGATACAGGCAGACATTAAGATAGGAAATAAAACTGATCATGCCTATCAAACATTGATGATAAATCAGGTTACAAAAAATATTGATTTTGAAGAGATTTTACATATTCACATTAAACAAGTAATAATTATTTCTTCAATTCTAATTATTACAGTCATAGTTGGGTCAACAATAAGAGGTAGACAGAATTAGGTATGTGGTCCAGCATCTTGTATTTCTGAAGAAACATTGCCAAATTTTTTGAAGTTATCTACAAACATTTGAGCTAGTTTCTTTGCAGAGACATCATAAGCATCTTTATCAGACCAAGTATTCCTTGGATTCAACACATCAGATGGAACATCCGGACATGTAGTTGGAACATCCAAGTTGAAGACTGAGTCGTGTCTGTAATTCACCTTATTTAACTGCCCAGAGAGTGCTGCGGTAACCATACTTCTAGTATAATGAATATTCATTCTTTTTCCAATTCCATAGGGTCCACCTGACCAACCAGTATTTATCAAATAAACCACTGTCTTGTGTTTTGTAATTTTTTCCCCTAGCAATTTTGCATAAACTGATGCATGTCTTGACATAAAAGGAGCGCCAAAACATTCTGAAAAGGTTGCTTTTGGTTCAGTAATTCCTCTTTCCGTACCTGCAAGTTTACTTGTATACCCAGACATAAAATGATACATTGCTCCTTCTTTTGTCAGTCTAGCTATAGGCGGTAATACGCCAAATGCATCTGCAGTGAGAAATACTATAACTTGTGGATTTCCTCCAAGACTGGGTATTACTGCGCCAGGAATGCAATCAAGAGGGTAAGCGGCCCTAGTATTTTCAGTAATACTTCCATCATGAAAATTTGGCATCATGGTATTTTTGTCAATCACAACATTTTCCAAAACTGCTCCAGATCTTATTGCATCCCAGATTTGTGGCTCAGCTTCTTTGTTGAGGTTTATGCACTTTGCATAACATCCACCTTCAAAATTAAAAACTCCTTTATCTGACCAACCATGTTCATCGTCACCTATTAGATTACGATTTGAATCTGCGGATAGTGTAGTTTTTCCCGTACCTGAAAGACCAAAGAATAAAGCCGTATCACCATTTTTTCCAATGTTAGCAGAACAATGCATTGGAAAGACACCATGTGATGGCAAAATGTAATTCATCACTGAAAACATAGCTTTCTTTATTTCTCCAGCATATGATGTAGCTCCAATTAAAACAACTTTTTTTGTATAATTAAGAAGAATGAATGCATCAGTTCTTGTGCCATCTATTTCAGGGATTGCCTTGAAATCATTTAATGCAATAACTGTATACTCTGGTTTATGTGCTTCAAGCTCTGAAACGGTTGGTCTAATGAAGAGTTGTCTTACAAACAGACTCTGCCATGGATGATCAGTTATGATTCGGATTGCCAATCTATGTTCTTGGTCTGCTCCTACAAATCCATCAAAGATGAAAACATCTTTGTTATCGACATATTTTTTTATCTTTTCAAATATCTTATCAAATTTATCTTCTGGAAATGGGTGATTGATTTTACCCCAATCAACAGTATTGTGGGTTTGTTCATCATCTACTATAAAACGATCATCTGGAGACCTTCCCGTATATTTGCCAGTTTTTACTGCCATAGCCCCATTTGCAGTAAGAATTCCCTCGTTCTTTTCTTCAATTAAATCAATTAAGGTCTTGACTGGTAAATTTCGCTGTATCTTTGCAGGCCTAATTCCCATTTGCTCCAATTGAGATACAACATGACGCGTGATCGTAGGTTCCAAATCCTCTATCATCGGGTAAGACGATTTCTTATGAAATTCCTTATTATCTCTTCGGATCATAAATGACGAAACAAGAAACGTATTTATTGTAAAATTTAGTCAGAGTCGTGTACATGCCGATCAATAAAGAAGCTCTTGAACTTAGAAAGAAGGTGGCTGAGCATAGGCCAATCTTTGTCAGACAAGAGAGCTGGAGATATTCAAAACTTGCAGAAACATGGAGAAAACCCAAAGGCATGGATAATCATCAAAGAAAACAGAAGAAAGGATGGCCAGCTTTAGTACGAGTCGGATATGGCGGACCAAAAATAGCAAGAGGATTACACCCTTCAGGATTTACTGATAATTTAGTTTACAACTTAAAAGACTTGGAGAGACTTGATCCAAAGAAAGATGGGATTAGATTTGCTCATGGAGTAGGAAAAAAGAAAAGAACTGAAATAATTACAAAAGCAATAGAGAAGAACTTCAAAGTATTCAACGCAAGGGTGTCAGCGAGTGGTAGTAAATCTTAAATCAAAAAGGCTACTTGTCTCCAGAATTCTTGGAGTAGGAGCTGGTAGAGTAAGATTTGATCCAGAATATCTAGACGATGTTACAGATGCAATCACTCGTGACAACATTAGAAGTTTGATAACTGCAGGAACAATTCAAATAAAACCAATCGTAGGAACTTCAAAAGGAAGAGCACATTTTAAGAAAGCCCAAAGACGCAAACGTGGAACTAAACAAGGTTCCAAGAAGGGAAGAAAAGGATCGAGAGTGGGAAAGAAGGAAGTTTATGTAAAGAGAATAAGAGCAATGAGACACCAACTAAAAGTTTCAAAATCAAGAAAAGAAATAGCAAATACAAGCTATTGGAAACTTTACAAACAAGTCGGTGGAAACCAGGTAAGAAATTTGGCTCACCTTCGTAGCCTAATAGAAGAAGTTCGTTCCAAGAAATAGATTCAGAATCTATAGATTTTATCAGTATCTAGAATTTTTCCATTCTTTATTTTAATTCCTTCCCGAGATAACATGTTAGTCTTAATCTTCTCACCCCACGCATAACCCCCAATCTTACCATTGGACAAAATCACTCTATGACAGGGAATAATAACAGGAAATGGGTTTTTGTTCATTATTCTTCCAATAGCACGTTGTCCATTTTTTAGACCCACTGCTTTTGCAAGCTCGGAATAAGTTGTTACCTTTCCTTTTGGTACTTGTAAGAGTTTTGTATATATCTCATGTTCAAGATTCAAATCTTTATCATCTCCAAATCAGTTGAATTTATCATCTCAATAATTTTTTGTTTATTCTTTCCAAGTCCACTCCAGTCTACCAATGCAAATTTAGCTTCATCATTTTGCTCTATAACGTGATCAAAAAGACTTTTGTCGAGATCATCTAAACCATGTTTTGGAATAACAGTTCCCAGTGCAAAATCACCCTCGAGTAATTCTTTATTGAATTTACTAGGATAGTGTGTACCTCCAAAACATATGGCCACATCATATTTCTTTTGTGATTCAGACATTTCTTTTAGGACGATTTTTGCTACACTTTCACACAATTTTTTATCAGTCCATTCTTTTTCAGTTGTACCTATTTCGATGAACAAAGTAGGTTTACTCAGGGCGGTAGGTCCGTGATGAGTTGCCTCTATTGTTATGTCAAATTTTGGGAAATTATCTCTTTCTTCCCATAATCGTTTCATGTATGATTTCTGTAGGTGTGGATGCGGTATTGCCACCTGCCTGGGAAATCCACCAAACATAGCATCCCCAAAATTTCCAGTACTGTGACAAGTCAACGCAAGTGTTCCACTCTCAGATGCATGTTTTGATAAAAACACGTAACCGTCATAATGATATTTTTCTTCAAGCCAGTCAGCAGATATTACAGGAGTCGGTATTATTACAAGATCAAAATTATTTCCACGATAAATCTCATCTTTCATCTTCATTTGTTTTGAAATGAATGATGTCATGTTAGAACCCGCAGGATCCGATTGGTATGCTATGAGTAATTGCATAAAATAAGAATTATAAGGACACTTTATTAACGTCCTCCAATGGTAAAGGTAAACCCAAAACAGATGCTTAAGGACATGGTCAACACCATGAAACTTGCCAAAAAGTCAGATAAAGAAGATTACATGGAACACCTGAGATTAGTAGTTCTTGGCATGGCTACACTTGGTGCAATCGGGTTCATAATTCAATTCACATTTGCCGTTATTAATTTAGGACATAGATAGAATGGCACAAGAAACAAAATCACACTTTTTCGCAGTTAGAACCACGGGGGGTCAAGAGAAAGTTGTTATGGGTTTACTAGAAAACAGAATTAAACTAAAAAAACTCAACATACAATCAGTTCTTCTTCTTGAGAATCTCAAAGGATATGTTGTTGTTGAAGCCATAGATGCCAACGCGGCATTTGATGCATTACAGGGAATTAGACACATTAGAGGCCAACTAAGAGGAGAATTAACATTCAAGGACATAGAAGGATATTTGGTAAAGAAATCCACAGTTTCAGAATTAGTCGTGGATCAAGTTGTTGAGATTATTGGTGGTCCCTTCAAAGGTATGAAAGACTACAGTTACAAGAGTAGATCAGGATAAAGAAGAGGCTACTGTAATTTTACTTGATGCGCCATATCAATTACCAGTTACTGTTGATGCAAATTATCTTAAACCATCAACTCATTAGCAAGGATTAAATTTACAGTAAAGATGGAAGAAAAATATCATGGCAGATATGCAAAGTGTTTCTGCACTTGTCACAGGAGGCCAGACTAGTGCTGGTCCTCCATTAGGTCCAACATTGGGACCATTGGGCGTTAATATTTTACAAATAGTCACTGCAATAAATGAGAAAACTAAAGATTTCGAGGGAATGAAAGTACCAGTTACAGTCAATGTAGACAAGAAGACAAAGACATGGACAGTGGAAGTAGGAATTCCTTCTGCTGCAGCTTTAATTCTAAAAGAGGCTGGCATTCAAAAAGGATCAGGAACTTCTGGTGCAACATGGGTTGGAGAAATATCATCAGATTCCGTTATCAAGGTTGCAAAGTTAAAAATAGATTCATCCTATGCACTAAATATCAAATCTGCTGCAAAAGAAATAATCGGAACTTGCTTGGCACTTGGAGTAAAAATAGATGGTAAAAATCCTAAAGAGGCAACAGCCGAATTAGAAGCAGGTAAGTGGGACGATAAATTCAAGTAAATTATTCAATTACAGAATAAACTGGATCCTTATCAGTTCTTTGCAATTCAACAAAAGTTTCAGTATTTTGAATTCCTTCTATTTTACCTATCTTTTCTATAGCCACAGTATGTAATTCTTCAAGGTTCTGCGCCCTCAGAGTTAACAGAATATCAAAACGTCCAGTAACTTCAGATATTGCAACTATTTCAGGAGTTTTTATCAATGCTTTATGGATCTGGTCCTTTAACTTTGGATCCCTGTTAATACCCATAGTCAGCTCTTACTCCTATACCAATCAGAGACTCGTCAACAACAATAGTAAATTTCTTGATTAATTTTTTCTTAACAAGCCTCTTTATTCTACTATACAGAACCGAAGTATTTACTCCAAGTTTTTTTGAGAGATTAGGAACTGAAGCATTACCGTCTCGACTAAGTTCAGTAATTATTTTCATATCTAATTCATCGAATTTGTGCAACTTTGCGACTTCTTTTTATTAGTATTTAATAAATGTAAGTTCCTTTTGCCAAAAGTATTCTTATTTCAAGATAAGTTAAACAACATGAAAATTTTATAATGTTAGCATTTCTCGAATGATTTTGTCGCTAAAGGATTTTAAATAGGCAAATCAGGAAGATTCTCGTAATGATTACAGAGTCCCAGATATCTCAGATGATAACAGAGGCTAAAAAGAGTACAAAGGCAAGAAAATTCAAGCAGTCAGTAGAGCTAATCATGACTTTCAAAGATGTAGATGTGAAGAAAGGATTTGCAATAACTGAGACAGTTCAATTACCAAAAAAGATGAATCAATCAGCTAAAATTTGTGTAATTGCTTCTGGAGATCTCGGTGTAAAAGCAAAGAGTGCTAATGCAGACATGGTAATAGATAGTGCACAGATAACACAAATGGGTACAAACAAGAGAGAATCACGCAAATTAATTAATGGTTATGACTTTTTCCTTGCAGATACTTCTGTCATGGCAAATGTAGGTAAGACATTAGGTCAATTCATGGGTCCTAGAGGCAAGATGCCTACACCACTTCCATTCAATGCTCCAATTGATTCAATATTGGAAAGATTCAGATCTTCAATCAAAGTGAAATTGAAAAATTCTCTTTCGTTGGCATGTAAGATAGGAGATGAAACAATGTCTGATGAGGATTTACTTGCAAATGCTAATGCGGTAATTAACACAATAGAAAAGAAATTACCAAGTGGTGATAAGAATATCAAAAAAATAATGATTAAGACAAGCATGGGAAAAATAATCAAGCCAGTACAACAATCAGGAACGAAGTAAGATGCATCAGAATAGAACAAAATATCCTCAAAAGAAAATGCAGATGTATCAGCAGCTTCAAGAATTACCAAATAAATACAAAGTTGTAGCACTAGTTAGAATGGAAAAAGTAAGATCTTCACAATTATTACCATTAAGAAAAAAATTCAAAGGGGAAGTAGAAATCGTAAGCATTAAAGACAAAGTTGCGCAAAAGTCACTTTCTACACTAAAGATTCCAGGACTTGAAAAACTTGCCGAAAAGTTAGTCGGACAATGTGTTTTGATGTTTACAAATATGAGTCCAATCAGACTGAATATTTTACTAGGTAAAAATAAAATAATGATGGCTGCAAGAGGTGGAGATAAAGCAAGCATAGACGTTGTAATTAAAGCAGGTAACACAGGAATTACTCCTGGACCAATTCTTACAGATTTCAAAGAAGCTGGAGTTTCAACAAAGATTGATCAAGGAACAGTTTGGATAACCAAGGATTCAGTAGCTGCAAAGAAAGGCGATACCATATCTGCAAAATTGGCCACCTTACTTAGTAAGTCTTGATGTCAAGGCAGTAGAGGCAGGCATAGTACTAAACTCCGCCTTGGAGGAGAAGATAGTTTACAATGAAGAAGAATTAACAGTAGACCTAGAAAAATACAGAGCGGCTTTTGCTCAGGCCCATCAAGAAGCATTAGCATTATCCATAGAGATAGGATATGTAACCAAGGAGAACGTCAACATCATACTTTCAAGAGCTGCTCAACAGGCAAGATCACTTGCAGTAGAATCAGGTTTCCTTACTGAAGACACTAAGGAATCAACGATTCAGAGAGCTCATGGACAAGCCAAATCACTATCAGGAAAGCTAAAGAACTATAGCACTCAATAATTTAGAAAATTATCCACGCACTTTGGGCAAATTCCAATTGTATTTCATAGCAACTAGCCTTAGCATAGCAGTGACTACAATCGATCCGATTGTTGCCACTTCAATTTGAAATTTAGTGATTAAAAGAATATAAAAAACAACAACACCTAGGAAACTTGCTGATGCATAAAGCTCTTTAACAAAAACCATGGGTATTTCGTTTACAAACATATCTCGCAGAATTCCCCCTCCTACAGCTGTCACCATTCCTGCCATGGCCATGGCAAGAAAGTTCATTCCAAATAATTGATATGCTAAGGTGGCACCAATCGCAGTGAATACTCCCAATCCAAGAGCATCAAATTTTAGAAATAGATTCCAGTGTTTTTGCATTTTAGGATAGAGAAAGAAGATGACAACACCTGTAGTTGTAGTAATAATTACATAATTTGGATCAGAAATAGAGTGAGGTGGGAAATGACCAAGGATGATATCCCGTATAGTTCCACCCGCAACACCAGTTATTGTTGCAAGAATAATAATTCCTACAATGTCTGCCTTGTGTTCTATTGCTTTGAATGCACCTGTGACAGCAAAAGCCATCGTTCCAAACAAATCCAATATCAAGACAATAACTTGAATCGGAGACGATAATTCAGTCAAATAACAAGGTAACCAAGACTATAGTAAATAATGTTTTTAAGAAATTACAAAAAGGGGATAAAAATTACAGTTTTAACCGAATAGTGCGGAAAGACCTTCCATAGCCTGTTCTTCGGTCTTTGCAGATGGTAATTCAGCTTCCTTCTTTCCTTCTGCTGCTCCTCCACCTGATGGTGCGGCTGGTGCAGCAACTGCTACTGGGGCAGCTTTGATTGCTTCCTCAATGTTCACATCTGCTAGTGCAGCTACAAGTGCTTTTACTTGTGCCTCATTTACTTCAGCACCAGAAGCCTTTACAACATTAGCAATATTTGCTTCGTTGATTTCCTTCTTTTGTTTGTGCAAAAGCAACGCAGCGTATACGTATTCCATTGTAAACAAATTTTGCAAGAGGCATAATATAAAACTATGGAGCCTTCAAGAAAAAATAAATTAAAAATGCCTTTTCTAGTTTAAGATCTTAAGACCTCTACAGATTGAATACATGTATTTCTTCAATTCTTTATCATAAAGTGTATCCATTCTTTGTTTTAGGATTCGTTTTGCTTGATCCCTTTCTGAACCATCAGGTAAAGAAAGAACATTGTTAATCAATTCAGGAATTGATTCCCTAACCCAACCAGAAATAATATTATGAATATTTTTATGGATTTTTTCAACTGGATCATTATTGACATCAAACACTCCAGTGAAATTATTGTATTCAACTCTATAGATCAAGGCAAAGATACACTCCTTTGGATTAGGATTTTTCAGAATCTCAACTGATTGAGGACCAGATTTTCCCTGTGATACTTTATTCTTCAAACCTACAGGATTTATCACAATTCCATTAACACCAATATTTGCATTTTCTACTCCTGTTACAATGCCTACAATGATATCGCTATACTCACCATTGGGCTTGGATGCAAAGACAAAGTCTCCTTCTTTCCAACCCTTCCTTTGGAACATGAGAAACTTTTCTAATAAATCATATTTAATGTGTTGCTTCAGAATGCTTAATATCAGTCAGAAGAAAAAATTGTGAAATGGAAAAAGATCAGATCCTTTCAAAGTTTTCCACTGATCCTGATAGATACTATAAAGTTGCATTATTTGAAAATGAGGGATTTAGAAGAAAATCATGCAGTAAATGTAGAAGATATTTTTGGACTCTGGATGATAACCTAAATTTGTGTCCTGATCATATAGAAAATAGTTATTCCTTCATTGGAGACCCTCCTACAAACAAGAGATTTGATTATACACAAGCATGGAAAGAAGTAGAATCTTTTTTTGTACAGAATAATCATAAATCAGTTGGAAGATATCCAGTAGTTTGCAGATGGCGTGATGATCTTTATTTTACGATTGCATCAATTGTGGATTTTCAGAGAGTGATGGGTTCCAAAGTTGTCTTTGAATTTCCTGCCAATCCGTTAATTGTCCCTCAGACTTGTCTTAGATTCAAAGATATTGAGAATGTTGGAGTAACTGGAAGACATTTTTCTAGTTTTTGTATGATAGGACAACACAGTATACCAAATTCACAAGGATATTGGAAGGATAGATGTGTAGAACTTGATTTTAAACTTCTTACAGATAGATTAGGAATTAATAAAAAGGAAATAGTATTTGTTGAAGATGTCTGGGCAGGTGGGGGATCTTTCGGTTCATCACTGGAATATTTTGTAAGAGGTTTAGAACTTGGTAATGCAGTATTTACTGAATTCCAAGGAGATTTGAACAACTATTCCATTTTAGATCAAAAGATCATAGACATGGGAGCAGGCCTTGAAAGATTTGCATGGATAACAATGGGAACTCCAACTGCATATGATTGCTGTTTTGGACCCATAACAAAATACATGATACAAAAAATAGGTATTGACATAGATTCAAGCATAATTTCAAAATACTTCATGGCAGTTGCAAAAGTCTCTATCAGAATCAGAAGACATCTCAATAGTCAGAAAAACTGCTGCAAGAATTGCTGGTCTAGATGAAACAAAACAAAATAAGATAATTTCACCACTTGAAGGCATATACACGATAGCTGATCATTTGAGAACCCTCATTTTTGCAATTTCGGACGGTGCATTGCCAAGTAATGTTGGAGGAGGATACAACTTGAGAATGATTCTAAGGAGAACACTTGCTACGATTGATAGATTTAGGTGGAATTTTGATCTCAATGACTTGATTGATCTACATATAGATTATCTAAAATCAACTTACCCAGAGCTTGAACAAACTCGTAATGATGTTAAAACAATAATCGAGGTAGAAAAGAGTCGTTACAATGAATCTAGAGTTAGAATGAAAAACATGGCAACTAATCTCAAGACACAGAATAAGAAATTGTCAGTAGATGATCTTATTCGCTTATACGAGTCAGACGGTATAACTCCAGATTTCCTCAAAGAAGCTCAGATAATTCCAGAAATTCCTTCAACGTTCTATGAAAGATTAACAGATTTACATCAATCTGAGAAAACTGAAAAAAAGCAAGAACTGAATTTGGAGGGAATACCCGATACAGAATTGCTGTATTACAAAGATGATCCTCATGAATTTGAAGCCAAAGTTCTTCGAGTAATTAATAATAAATTTGTCGTACTGGATAAAACGTCATTTTATGCAAGAGGAGGTGGACAAGAGCCAGATCATGGAAAAATTTCTGAATTTGATGTGATAGATGTTACCAAACATGGAAATGTTGTATTACATGAGATAAAAGATTCTACGCCAAAAGAAGGCATGATTGTAAAATGTAAAGTTGATTCTACAAGAAGATTTGGAATAACGCGTAATCATACCAGTACTCATGTACTAAACGCATCTTCGAGAAACATATTAGGTTCATGGATATGGCAGCATTCTGCATTCAAGGATGTAGATTATGCAAGACTTGACATCACTCACCATTCAAATCTCACAGAAGAAGAAATAATGAAGATAGAAGATCTTGCAAATAGCACTATAAGAAAAAATATTCCGATATTAATCAATCAGTTTGAAAGAGGCGAAGCTGAACAAGAGTATGGTTTTAGAATTTATCAGGGTGGAGTAGTTCCAGTAAAACTAGTACGAATTGTCAACATAGAAGGATTTGATGTGGAAGCTTGTGGTGGAACTCACGTTAAAAAGACGGGCGAATTAGGATTAATAAAAATTACAAAAGCTGAGAGAATCCAAGATGGAGTAGTAAGACTAGAATTTGTTTCTGGTGAGGCGGCACTAAAGTATACTCAAACTCAAGATAGAAAGATTTCACATATAGTAAAATCACTTGGTTCAAGCAAAGAAAAGATGATAGAATCGTTTGAACACGTAATGAAGGATTCTGATGATGCAAAAAGAAAATTAAAGCAATTAATGAAAAGAACTTCAGAGTCATCTGCAAAAGAGGCTATTGCTCAGGCAAAGAATATTGGACAGGTTAAACTTTACAGCACAGTTGAAGAAGAACTTGATGAAGAATTTCACATATCTACAGGAGAGATGGCAACTAAGATTGAAAAATCGTTGATCTATTGTGCATTAATAATAAAAAATGAAACAATCAAGATAATTGCGTTTTGCGGTTCTGAAGCAATTTTGACCAAGAAAGCAGGAGATCTAGTAAAGGATGTATCTAAAGTGCTTGGTGGCTCAGGGGGTGGAAGAGACACATTTGGCCAGGGGGGAGGAAAAAATCTATCAAAAATAAAAGATGCCCTCCTTACTATTGAGAAATTAGTTATTGGAGAAAGATAGTAGGATGGATTGGACTTCACTTGAAGAAAAATGGAGACACAGATGGGAAACTGAGAAATATTTTGAGACTGATCCTAATAATGAAAAAAAATTCTTTGTAACGGTAGCTTATCCATACCCCAATTCCCCACAACATGTTGGACATGGAAGAACATACACACTAGCAGATGTTCATGCAAGATTTATGCGTATGATGGGCTATAATGTATTATTTCCCATGGGGTTTCACTACACTGGAACTCCCATTCTAGGTATGGCTAGAAGAGTTCAAGACAACGACATAAAATTATTAGAAACATTTCGCAATATATACAAGGTTCCAGATGAGAAGATAAGAGAATTTTCAGAGCCAATAAAAATTGCAGATTATTTCCACCAAGAAATAAAGGCTGGAATGAAAGAGATGGGTTATTCAATAGATTGGAGAAGAGAATTTACCACAATAGATCCTGTATATAGTAAGTTTATTGAATGGCAATTTGGAAAATTAAAAGAGAAAAATCTAATAATTCAGGGTACTCATCCGGTGGGATG
Source organism: uncultured Nitrososphaerota archaeon (assembly GCA_963722115.1). Taxonomy (GTDB): domain Archaea; phylum Thermoproteota; class Nitrososphaeria; order Nitrososphaerales; family Nitrosopumilaceae; genus Nitrosotalea. The sequence goes on along the minus strand of CAVRLU010000009.1, from coordinate 60,041 downwards.
GTGTCCAAAGGATCAGAATCCTGTCTCTCAACACGATACTCAGGGAGATGTAGAGCCAAGTTTTACAGAATATACAATTATCAAATTCAAGTATGAGAAGTACATCATCCCCACTGCAACATTACGACCTGAGACTATTTTCGGGGTAACAAACATCTGGATAAATCCAGAATTTGTTTATGAAATCGTACAAGTCAATGATGAAAAATGGATAGTAACCAGCGAGTGTGCAAGAAAGTTAGAATTTCACAATAAAACAATAGCAAGATTAGATAAAATATCAGGTAAAGAACTAATAGGTAAAAAAGTTCAAGTTCCTGAAAGAAATGATCTAGTTCTAATTCTACCTGCAAGTTTTGTCAAAAGCGAGAATGGTACAGGCATAGTAATGTCAGTTCCGGCACATGCTCCTTTTGACTATCAAGCTTTAGAAGATCTGAAAAAAGAATTTACAAAATATCCTAATCTTTCTGAGATTCAGAATATTAACGCCATACCAATAATTGCAACAGAAGGCTATGGAGAAATTCCTGCTCAAGATGTAATAATTAGACTTCAAATTGAAAATCAGAATAGTCCTAAGTTAGAAGAAGCTACCAAGGAGATTTACTCAAAGGAATTTTACAGTGGCAGATTAAAACAAAATACTGGAAAATTTGTAAACAAGACAGTCTCAGAAGCAAAAGATGAAGTAAAAAAATGGCTTCTACAAACTGGAAATGCCGATATTCTATACGAACTAAATGAGACACCCGTGAGATGCAGATGTGGTGCAGAATGTGTAGTAAAAATACTCAACAACCAATGGTTTCTTAACTATTCAGATCCAGAATGGAAAATAAAAGTACATTCATGGATAAATGAGATGAAGATTTTACCAGAAGAAATTAGAAACGAATTCAATAATGTAGTAGATTGGCTCCGTGAGCGAGCATGTGCAAGACAACACGGATTAGGAACAAAATTACCTTGGGATAAAAACTGGATAATAGAGAGTTTATCAGATTCAGTAATTTACATGGCATATTACACAATAGCAAAATATGTGAACAGTAAAGAAATTACATCAGAAAACACATCCGATATTTTTTTCGATCACATATTTTTGAACAAAGGAAGTTCAGAAACGGTCTCATCTCAATGTAAAATAACACCCATTCTACTAGAAAAGATAAAAAAAGAATTCCAGTATTTTTATCCAGTTAATGCAAGACATTCAGGTAGAGATCTAGTACCAAATCATCTAACATTTTTTATTTTCAACCACATAGCAATATTTCCGAAAGAATACTGGCCTGAAGAAATTGTGGTCAATGGTTCAGTTCTCATGGATGGAAAAAAGATGTCAAAATCTGAAGGAAATATAATTCCCCTTAGAGATGCCATAAGAATTCACGGTGCTGATTCCATAAGGCTTGCAATTTTAATTTCAGCAGAGCTATTACAAGATGCAGATTTCAACCAAGAAGCAGTCAAGGGAATAAAGAACAAGTTAGAGAGTATGTTAGATGAATGTTCAAAATACAAATCTGCTCAGAATATCAAACTTGAACAGGAAGATAGATGGATAAAAAGTAAGATTGAACAATTGATTTTCGCGACAACTTCATCAATACAAAAAATGCGATTAAGAGAAGCACTACATTTCATACTCTACGAGTTTGAGTCAGATCTTCAATGGTATATGAAACGAGTTACCGCAAAGAAACGTGAGGATTTCTTAGGAATTTTGCATGAAATATTTTCCATAAGAGTAGCAATGATGTCACCTTTTGCACCATATGCCTCAGAAGAGATGTGGTACAGATTAGGAAATCCAGGTATTGCATCAAAGTCTTCTTGGCCTACATATCATGCTGATAGTATTGATTTCGGATCAATTCAATCTGAAAATCTACTAAAAAATACGATGGAGGACATCAAAAATATAATCAAGGTTACAAAGATTATTCCTAAGAAAATAACAATTTACACACCGGCGACATGGAAAGTAAAGGCCTATCAGAAAATTTTATCTAAAGTAGTTGAAGGTGAGGTAAACATTGGCACTCTAATAAAATCACTCATTGCAGACAAGGAAACAGAGGAAATAAAGAAAGATCCTGATTTTGTTAAAAAAACAGTTAATGATATTTTATCAGAATCCCAAGAAGAGAGAGAATCAAAAAATAGAATTGGTCTAATCGATGAAAAGAAAATTCTTTCTGAGTTGAATTCACTCGTACAAGCAGAATTTAGGATTACATCCCAAGTATTTGCAGAATCAGATCAAGACAAATATGATCCAAAAAATAAATCAAGAACAGCTAGACCATACAAACCAGCCATCTTAATAGAATAGTAACTGCCGCATGTTTTTATTAGGTAATTTTAGGTATAAGATCGTTTGAAGATTGCAGTAGTTGGAATAGGAGTTGCAGGAGCATATCTACTTGCAAGATTGAAGAATCAACATGAGGTAGTAGGTTTTGAAAGATCTACACTAGAGAATCATGATTCCATATGTGCGTGGGGGACATCAAAAGCACCAATGCAAGAATTTTCTAAAAAGGTCGGACTTGATTTTAACGATTATGTAATTCATGATGGAAAACAAATGTATGTTGACATGGGTTTAGAAAGATTCCAAATTAAACTCAAAGGACTTTGTACTTACAACAAGATTGGATTGATAAAAGACATGGCAAGAGGATGTAAGATACATTATGGAGTTGCCCCAAAATTACCAGATCTAGAATCTGAATTTGACATGATTGTCGATTCTACAGGTTTTCATAGATCATACTTACCAAGACTTGAGAAGGATTTTCATCTGCCAACTTTTCAATATAAAGTAGAATATGAAGACAAGGTACCATTTGATGATTTTTATCTTAAACCATTTTCTTCCATCAGTGGGTATTTCTGGTATTTCCCACTAGGTGATAAAATTGCCCACATTGGTGCCGGAGACAAAAATAGAAATCACATTGTAGAAACTAACGCATTCTTAAAAAAATACGGAGGCAAAGTACTAAAGACAGTTGGAAGACCGATACGTCTTGCTACCCCAAATCTTTGTGAACCATTCTATCATGGAAAGGTAATAGGAGTTGGAGAATCAATAGGAACGGTTTACCCATTACTTGGTGAGGGAATAATTCCAAGTATGACTTGTGGCGATATTTTTGTTGAAACATTAGGAAATAATGAAAGATATAGACAGATGGTACTTGAAAAATTTGCGATTTATTCCAAAGTATTAGATTTTGTAAGAAACAAAATGGAAAGCAAATTTGGAATAATGAAGAATTTTTTCGATATGTTATCCATTTACAGATATATGAAGAAAAATGAGAATAGATTTGGAATGGAGATCAAGATGACAGATATGATGAAAGTGGCAAGAGCTTAGAATTACATACTTACGTAACCGAAATTTTCTCTTGTTGTTCTATTTGAATTCATAGTATAATCATAGATCATTTTTGAATATTCAAGTAAAACTTCTTTCATTTCATCGTGAGATTTCGCAAAATAAAATCCTGGACAATCCCCAGTAAATTGAAATGTGGCATGTACTCTGGCTTTTCCTTTTTCATTTTCAAGCCATGATGAGAATGGGTAAAGATAACACACTCCTGGTCTCGATGGATGAAGTCCACAGTAACCTTTTTCATCAAGAAATCTACATCTGACATAAGTTCCATCTTCTGACTCTTTTTCATCTTCTTTACGTTTTAGATTTATCATAGTCATTACCACTGAATTTCCTTCTGGTCCCTTTTCTTCCCAAGTAGAGATATTGGTCTCTTTTTTTATAAAATCAGAAACTTTGTCGTACTTTAGATTCTTGCTTATTGTTATTAGATCATTACTTGTAAGTGGAAGTCTTCCTTGTCTATTACAACAATTATGACAGTCAGGCCAATAACATTTCCACAATACATATCCATTTTCATCTCTAAGATATGGAATATGAAAAATTACATCATTTACTTTAATCTGAAAATCTGCAACATCTGTTTTTTTACCCAGAATAAAATCTAGAATAATAGGTTCAATTTTCCAGTTTTTCGATAATAGCTCTAATGCCTCTTCTATTTTTGATACCATCAACTAATAAATGGAGATCAGAACTTTTTGAACGTTATCAATGCTAGAAGAGAAGGGAAAGTATGCATCTGCTACTCAAAACCGTAGATTTGTCTGGGAAAAAGTCATGTGGCCATTAATTTTGGAATTAAACACAATTAGCTTTACCACTCAACAATACAAGAAAAAACGTGATCAGGTATGTCAGGAATTGAATATTCCATCATCTCGGATTGCAGGAGGCTTTGTTTCGCTTTTGTTAAAAGGAATTCTATACAAAGAAAACAAGATCTATTCCATTCATTATAGATTAATTCCTTACATGAGACTTGGAGCAAATTGTGATTATGCTACTGCAGTCCGTGAGGCAAGTACAAAATAATATATTCTCAAGAAATACCAGTCGTCTCGGTAGCCCGATAGTCTAGTGGCCAAACAATTTTGGGTTAGGGATCTCAGGCTCTGGATCTTACGAGAGGACACCTGGGGACGGCAGTTCGAATCTGCCTCGGGCTATCTATAATTTTTAAAAAAACGTGCTCTTTATCTAGAGGCCATTGCAATTCTTTCTAATTCATTTTTCTTCTTAACAGAGGGAGCATTCATGTCATTTACAGAAGCAAGTATCAAATGCTCTGCAAGATTTTCCTCTACTGCTTTTGGATTAGAAAATGATGCATCTCTAACACCTTCTGCTATGAATCTCAATGCAAGATCAACTCTTCTTAGTGGAGCAACATCTACTGAAACGTGGTAAACAGTTCCACCATAAACTATTCTGGTTGTGTCTTCATTAGGCGCAGAATGTTCTACTGCTCGTATCAAGACTTCAACAGGATTTTTTCCAGTTTTAAGATGTATTATTTCAAATGCTGCCTTTACTGTATTGATTGCGCGAATTTTCTTTCCACCCATTCTACCAGTGTTTTTTGCATATTTCTTTCCAAAGTGAGATAGTTTGTTAATCAGTCGTTCAGTAATGTTGACTTCAGATTTATTGAATCGTTTAAGTGCTGATCTGCCAAAAGACAGAGGCATTATTCCTTGTTTAAGAGATATCACATTTTTCAGACCTGGATCTTTAACATCAATATTAGATATATCCCATTTTCTAAAAAGTAAAAGATTCTGTGTTTCTGTCATTTTCTATCTCCTGGGCTTCTCTTTCTTTCCGTAAACAAGCTCTTTAAGTGAAGTTCCATTTACCTTGAAGACTTTCCATCTTACACCAGGAATATCACCAAGTGCTCCTCCCATGGATGCGCCCATACCTTCTACATGTACTTCATCATGTTCATCAACAAAATTAAGTGCGCCGTCTCTAGGAAGGAAAGCAGTAACTGTTTTACCATTCTTTATGAGTTGAACTCGAACACATTTTCTTACTGCAGAGTTGGGCTGCTTCGCTTCTATTCCAACTTTTTCTAAAACTATACCACGAGCTTGTGGTGCACCTCCAAGCGGACTGGCCTTCTTGTCAAGACCTAATTCTCTTCTCTTGTAAGTACCTATAGACCATTTCTGGCGTTTTCTTTTATCCTTTAGAACTCTTCCTGCAAATAGACCTAGTGGTGATTTTGCCATACCATTTACTCCATTATTTTCTCCGGACTCTGTATAAGAACACTAGAAATTTGAAAGTATCTCTTGGCTAATAGTCTTGCTTTTTCTGCATTACGACCTTCTCTACCAACTACAATTCCTTTCTTCTTTGCATCAACTAGAATGATTGCTTGGAGTGAACCATCCAATCTTTTGTTTATTTTTACTTCAGAAACTAACTTTGGATTCAGCATATTCTTAAGAAATTCAGCTGGATCTTCAGAGTATTCTACAAGTTCAACATTTCTTTTTACTACATTTTGTAAATTCTTTATTGTAGAACCACCTTTACCAATTGCTAATCCCATCTTACCTTGATTTACTACAAATATGACTCGGTCCTGTTTTTCATCTTCAATACAATCTCTTGCCGTAGCTCCAGTCACATTCTGAAAAAGTGACATTAGTTTTATCTGATCTGTTGTTAGTTTGATTGTTTCCGTCATGCCTTTTTTAAACTCGATCTCTTTGTGGGACATTTAAATCTTGATAGAAAATATGTGAGGAAAAGGACATTGGATTATTTCGTCTCTATTTCAAGTTCTTTTGTGATTGCTTTTAGATTAGTATCGCTCAGAGTCTTAAGCGATAGTGCAGAAATTCTAAATTGTGTTCCACATAGTCTACCAAGTTCAACTGAAGATCCATTATAATTCAGAGTTGGAACCTTTGAACTTTTAGCAGCTTCTTGTACTTTTTCAAGTGTTTCTTCTGAAATTGAATGCGATAAGACAATCAGCTTTGAATTTTTAATTGTGCTAATTGCTTCTTTAGTACCAAAAGAGCATTTACCATCCTCAATTGCGTCTTTGATTACTTTTTCTAATAGTTTAACCATCTTCAACCACCTTCATGTAAAGATCAACTGTTCCTGTGCCTATAGGAATATTTGCTCCCACTATAACGTTTTCTGTTACTCCTTTGAGCTCTTCAACTTCTCCCGCTAGTGCAGCTTCAGCAATTGTTGGAACAGTAATTTCAAATGCAGCTCTTGCAAGTACACTTGTCTTTGTTCCAGCAATTCCATGTCTTCCAATTTGTTGTAGATATCCTCTAGAACACATCAAATCAGACACTAACATAAGATATCTCACATCAACTTCTAGACCTTGATCAGTAAGTGTGGAATTTAATTCATTTATCAACGAATTTCGTGCCGCCTCTATACCCAAGCTACCTGCTATTTCAAAGATATTGTTAGTTCGGATATTTTTCTTATCTATACCATCTATTTCCCATACTTTTGCTATGTTAGAGCCAGAAGTTTGTATAACCCATTCTTCTCCTTGTTGCACGATTGTTACTCGTTCTACATCAGTAACACCTTTAACAGTAGTCGAAAGTATTTTGTTTCTCATTGCAAGAACAGTTTGAGTATCAGATTCTTCTGGCAGTGTCAAGGTAATAGAATTTCCACTTGGCTCAATTTCAAACTTTTTCTTGGAAGATTGTAATGCATCCACTACATTCTCAATTGTACATGCTCTTTCTCTTAGCTTATCTTGATTAAGATTAAGTTTAATCTTTGTAGAATAATCAGTTTCGGTACTAGAGATTAATGCACTAATTTTGGTGTGTAAGATTTCTCTAGCTACTTTAATTGCTTTTTCTTTTGATTTTTTGTAATTTTCTTCCAAGTAGATATCCATTGTTGGTGTTACTGGTTTCTTTCTTGCATCTACAAGTTCAATTAATCTTGGAAGTCCCAGAGTTACGTTTCTTTCTCTGATACCTGCAAAGTGGAATGTTCTAAGTGTCATCTGAGTACCCGGCTCACCTATTGATTGGGCTGTGACTACACCAACTGCTTGACCAGGTTCAACTTTTGCATTATCATAAAGTTCTAATGCTTTTTTACAGACTTTATCAACACCGTCTCTGCTAAGTTTTGATTCGAGTAAGGCTTCTAGCACAGTTTTTGATAAACGTGGATTGAATGTCTTTGCATATTTTTTCACTAGTTCTGTAATTTCTTCCTTAGTAGCTTTCTTTCCTGAATCAATGATGCTTTCAGATTCTATTAATCTAGCAATTCTAAATGCTTCACCATGATCACTTTTTGCTACATCTATTCCATCTTCACCATAAAGGAATTGTATTATGTGGCCATGAGGATCTCGTACTGTTCCATCATATTCTAGTTTAAGATGTTCAAGTGCATTGATGAGTCTTCTTTGCATGTAACCACTTTGCTGTGTTCTAACTGCAGTATCGACAAGACCTTCTCTTCCTCCCATAGCATGGAAGAAGAATTCCAAAGTAGACAATCCTTCTCTATAATTAGACTTTACAAATCCCTTACCATCTGGATTAGCATCATGTTCTTTGAAGTGTGGTAATGCTCTGTTACTGTAACCTTTGAGAATTCTTCTACCTCTAATGGATTGTTGACCTAATGCACCTGCCATTTGGCCAATATTTAATGAAGAACCCCTAGCACCTGTTGTTGCCATTATTCTTCCTGCATTAGTCTCATCAAAAGATTTGTCTGCAGAGTTTCCAGCTTTATCTCTTGCTTTTGAAAGTCTCATTTACAATTTGAGCCTCTAATGCTTCTTCAGCAGAAAGACCCCTACTGAGTTGTAGCGTACCCTTCTTTGCTTGAGATATGAAATCATATACTTTATCATATGATTCTTGAATATTTTCAAGAATTCCATCTTTTGTCTTTGTTGCAAGTTCAAGATCAGCATAACCATAACTGAATCCATATCCAGTGATGAATTGTTTTAGCATGATCAAGATGGAGTTAAGGAAATTCTTTGCCTCTTCATATCCATAATCTTTTGTAATTCTATGTAGAACACTATCAGGTTCTTCTGCACCAATTGATGCTTTGTCAATTACACCACTTACCAGTTGACCATTTTTAATTACAACATCTTTTACAGGACCCTTTGTTCCTTTAGACCATTTTGAAGTTATAACATAATTGAAGTCCTTTGGTAAGAAAAGCGAGAAGAGTTGTTTACCACTATAAAGTGACCCACCTTTTGCTTTTACTGCTGGTTCTGGGAATGTTCCATCATAACCACCCAACATTGCAAGATTTGCAAATTCCTGTGGTGTTAAAGTAGTATCATCCTTTGTAAGCAGATATGCACCAGTAATGAAGTCACGTAATGCACCAATTATAGGACCACCGTATCTTGGAGAAATCAATTGATCTTGTACACGCATTAAGAGAATAGCTTCTGCTCTTGCTTCTTCACTCTGAGGTACGTGAAGATTCATCTCATCTCCATCAAAGTCAGCGTTGTAAGGGGGACAGACTGATGGATGTAGTCTAAAGGTCTTGCCAGGTAATACTCTAACATAATGACCCATAATGGACATTTGGTGCAATGATGGTTGTCTGTTAAACATTACAATATCACCATCAGATAGGTGTCTTTCTACAAGATATCCGATTTCAATATTATTTGCAATGGTTTCTCTATCTTCAACGAAATCAAGTCTGATTTTTACTCCATCAGGTCTTACAATATAGTTAGCTCCTGGAAACTTGCTGGGTCCATTTATGACAAGTTTTTTCAGTCTTTCAATGTTCCATTCAGTAACAACTTCTGGAATTGTTAGTTTAGTTGCAACTGCCTCTGGAACTCCTACTTCAGAAATTTGCAAGTTAGGATCAGGTGAGATAACAGTTCTACTTGAAAAGTCAACTCTTTTTCCAGATAATGAACCTCTGAATCTTCCTTCTTTTCCTTTTAATCTTTGAGTGAGAGTTTTGAGAGGCCTTCCTGATCTGTGATGAGCTTGTGGAATTCCTGATACTTCATTATCAAAGTAAGTTGTAACGTGATATTGTAAAAGATCAACCAAGTCTTGTACGATAAGTGGAGGCGTTCCAGCTTCCTTACTTTCTTTGAGTCTTTGATTTACTCTGATAATATCTACGAGTTTGTGAGTTAAATCGTCTTCAGATCTAATTCCTGTTTCTAGAATAATCGATGGTCTTACTGTAACTGGTGGAACCGGAAGAACTTGTAGAATAAACCACTCTGGTCTTGCTGTAGTAGGATCATATCCCAACAATTTGAGATCTTCGTCAATCATGTGAGAGAATCTTTCTCTGATTGTAATTGGGAGTAATCTGTTCTCACCAAGCTCAGTTCTTTCTATGAAGATGGTTGGTTTTGTAAAAATCAATTCATACTGTGACTTGCCACAGTGAGGACATGTCTTTTCTTTCTTGGCTCTTTCAATTATTTCAGTTGGAATATGTTTAATTGAGATTACAGTGTAAGCTGCTTCCTTTTTCATAATTTGATGATATTCTTCCAATTCTTCTTGAGGAAGTTTTAGTCTAGCACACGATCTACATGTTGTAAGTAAGAGTTTGTAGATATTATCGATGAATGCAATGTGTAAAACAGGTTCTGCAAGTTCAATGTGACCAAAGTGACCTGGACATCTTGCGGCAGTATTACCGCATGTAAGACATTTCTGTCCTGGTTCCAGAGTGCCAAGTCTTCCATCCATCAATCCTCCCTGAACTGACATTCCATCTTCATCATAGGTTTCTGGTGCAGTAATTTCTGCAACAGAATATTTTCTAATCTCTGTTGGAGACCATACAGAGAATTTTATTCCGTCAATTACTTTGATTGTCTCAAGCGCCATTATACTCTCTCCTTTATCAAAAGTCGTGGTGCGACATCAAGACTCATCATTTCTTGTAGAAGTAGTTTAAACGCATATGCAACAGAGATAGATGTAACTTTTGCTTTATCTCCACAGACTCTACATACGAATCTTCTTTGTTTAATATCATAATAGGAAACCAATCCACATCTTTCACAAATATAGATATCCGCTTTATCAGATTCATCAAGTAATCTATCTTTTAGCATCATAGATGCACCATATGCAATAAGACAGTCTCGCTCCATTTCACCAAATCTCAAACCACCACCTCTTGCACGTCCTTCTGTTGGTTGTTTTGTTAACATTTGCACTTGACCTCTGGCTCTAGCATGAATCTTGTCTGCAACCATGTGATGAAGTTTTTGATAATATACAACTCCAATGAAAACATCTACTGCAAATGGTTTTCCAGTTCTTCCATCATACATTACTTCTTTTCCAGAATACTTGAATCCATTTTGTTCTAAAACTCCTTTTACATCTTCAAGTTTTTCTCCAACAAAAGCAGAACCATCCATCTTACTTCCACGTAATGCGGCAGCTTTTCCTGTTACAGATTCTAGAAACATTCCAACTGTCATTCTTGATGGGAAAGCATGTGGGTTAATCATAACATCTGGAACAACTCCGTCTGCAGTATATGGAAGATCTTCATGATTAACAAGCAATCCGACAACACCCTTCTGACCATGTCTTGATGCAAATTTGTCACCTATTTCTGGAATTCGGAGATCTCTTACTCTAATCTTATACATTCTTCCTCCATCATGTGATTGAGTCATGACAACAGTGTCAACTACTCCATTTTCAGACGGTCTTACTCCTATTGATGTATCTCTTCTATAGGGTCCCTTTACTTCAAACTCTCTATACTCTTCCATGAATCTTGGTGGACTTGTTTTTCCAATTAGTATATCTCCACCCTGTACTGTTGATTCAGTTGCAATCACACCATCTTCTTCTAATAATCTATATGCCTTGTCTCCTCTAAATCCACGAATATTTCCTTCTGCAGTTGGAATCTCGAAATTATCTCTCATACCTCCAGGATATTGTTTTGCTTCAGCTTCATAGATTCTGTAGAAGAATGTCCTACCAAGTCCTCTATCAATTGAAGATTTACTTAAGACAATAGCGTCTTCAATGTTATAACCATCAAATGGTAATACTGCAACAACACAATTCTGACCAGCAGGTCTGTCCTCAAGTCCTAGAAGACTCATTGCTTTTGTGTTAACAATTGGAGTCTGTGGATAAAGCATAAGGTGTTGTCTGACATATGTACTTGCATTCATAAGTGGAGTTGAGAAACCAAGGCTTTGTTTTGCCATTGCTGATTCGTATGTATTTCTTGGAGACTGATTATGTTCAGGATATGGAATTATTGATGCACCTGCACCCAAAATTGCCGATGGGAAAACTTCCATGTGAGTGTGTTTCTTGATATCAGTTTCATCAATTGCAATGTAAGAGTTCTCTTCTTCATTAGCGTCTACCAATTCAATTATTCCCATATGTAACAAATCTGTCCATGAAAGGAATTTCTTACTAACTTTATCTATCAATTCTTGTGTCAAGAGAATTTTATTATCTTTAATTACAATTAGAGGACGTAATACTCTTCCAGCATTACAGTTAACGTAGAGTCTTTTAGTCGATCCTTCAAAACTAGATTGATACAAGAAAATTCCAACGTGTGGATGAATTTTGAAATTTCTTCTGAGATCTCGTAACGAGTCAACAAGCTTCTGTCCATCTTTAAAGTATCCAATTAATCTACCATCAACAAAAACTCTAGTTCCCTCTTTTTTCAATTCATCTTTTGCATCAGAGACATAGGTCACACCCAAGTCGTAGAGTTTCTCAATTATATCCTCAGATGGGACATTAACAGAAATTATGGCTGATAGAGCCAAGTTCTTTACTAGTCCACAATTTGAACCCTCTGGAGTTTCACTTGGACATATTCTACCAAAGTGTGTGGCATGAAGATCTCTTGCTTCAAAATTAGGTTGACTTCTGCTCAAAGGAGATTGAATTCTTCTAAGATGACTAATAGTTGAAAGATAGTTAGTTCTATCAAGAAGTTGAGTTACACCAACTCTACCTCTTCCCCAATTTCCAGTTGCAATGGCATTATTCATTTTATCAGTAACAATTCCAGGTCTAACAGCAGCTGCTACTGCATTGATGCCTCTCTTCTGACCTGATCTTTCTAGTTGATATTTCATGTCACGGACTAAGTTTCTAAATGCTGTTCTGAAAAGATCAGCAAGCATTTGACCTGCAAATTTTATTACTTTATTCCCATAATGATCTTTATCATCAGGGGAAATCCATCCCAACTTTAATTCAATTAATTTGCAAGTAACTTCACCAAGAAAGAGTGCTTTTTCTTTTCTGTTATCAGGATGTTTACCAAGATGTGGGAGAAGACCCCAATCAAGTAATGTCTCAGCTCGCTTAATCTGGAACTCTTCAAGCATACCAGGTGCAATTCTCTTACTAATGTAGACAATGGCATCTTTTGCAGTTGGTACATCACCTGATTTTTCAAATGAGCCCTCAAGCTCATCTTGAATGTCATCTACTAGAGATACAGAAGCAGCAATTTCCCTATCAGATTCAAGACCCAATGCTCGCATTAAAGTAACTACAGGGATATCAACAGGAGAACCTGGAATCTTTGCAACAATAAGACCATCATTTTTCATTATCAATTCCAGTTTTGCACGATAACCAACTATAGAAGAATAAACCTTGGCTTTGAAAACAGTATTACCACCAACGGTTTCTTTATCTACAATAATTTTATTGTAAGAAAGATCTTCTAATCCCACTATAACTCTCTCGGAACCATTTATGATAAAGTAACCACCAGGATCATTTGGATCTTCACCATGTTCTACAAGTTTTTGTTCAGAAAGATTATGCAATATGCAAGCATTGGATCTTACCATCACGGGCATATCTCCGATGTGAATGTATCTTGATTCAAGAATTTTTCCATCTTCTACAACACTTGCTTCAAGCATTATAGGCGAAGCATATGTGACATTTCTTAACCGTGCTTCCATTGGTGCAATATGAGTTATCGATCCATCCAACTCCATCATACGTGGTTGTTGAAGTTTTACTTTACCAAGCTGAATTTTATACGGATATTCAGCACTTTCAATTTCAATATGGCCGACTTCATCTATAATGCTTTGAAGTCCTCTTTCAAGAAATTCATCATATGAGTTAAGATGTTGTCTTGCAATTCCTTCTCTCTTTAGAATATCTTGAACAATAGGCCAGCGTTTATTTGAAATATTTACCATTATTCTTCCACCACGTACCTATAGTATACACTCTCACCAGCAGTGGGACTCTTTCTTGTAATTTTTATCATATCACCGGGTTTTACTCCTAAACCTCTAATGGCTGGATCACTTACGTAGATTAGCGGCATTTCAGTAGGCTTTGTATGATATTTTTCAAGAACTTTCATTGCTTCGTCTTTATTTATTATCTCATGTTTTGGGACATAGATATGATCTGGAATGAGTATTTTCTCTTTCTTACTTATCATGTTTAAAATCTCCTTTGAACATTAGCTGTAAACGCATGACTAATCCACAAACTAAGATGCATCCACCGAGAGGTTAATATATATCTAATTGGAAGCGTGCCAAATTTAGTACCTTTTGTCAATAATTTTTTCCGCAACTTTAAATAGCAAAAAAAATCATTTCCAACCAGGATGAGTACTCGCTTTAAAGGATTTGCGCTACTTGCAATTCTGCTTTGCGCTATAGGAGTAATGCCCGTTTTTGCTTCTCCATACGCTCTACAGAATCCAACAGGTATGGTAAATTCTACAACTGCTACATCTGGAAATACAACAAGTCCAAGTCCAATGATCAGTCCTTCGTCGTCAGGTGCAATCACCGTAACAACCGACAAGACTTCATACAATGATGGGGATGTGATTACAATATCAGGAAGTACACAAGATTACATTGCTGATACACCAATCACTCTCAAGATCATAAGTCCAATAGGAAATATTGTCAAATTTGATCAAATTCCTCTAGGATCTGACAGAACCTTTTCAACATCCGCAAAGGCTACTGGTGCCCTCTGGCAAGCAGCAGGTGCGTATAAGATAATGGTACAGTTTGGCAGTTCTGATAGAACAGCTCAGACAATCTTCCAATTCGCTGGTTCTGCCGGTGGACAAGTACGGGCTGGAAACACTATGAAAGTGGACGGTACAGACCTTTCTGTGAAATACAGCATAACCAATGGCAAAGTCCTTGGCATAAAGGCTGACGTACAATCAAAGTCACTTATTGTATCAATACAGACCACTGGAGACGGAGTTTTAACAGTAACACTCCCAAGAGGACTTATTGATGCACAAGTAAATGGCCAAGATGACCACTTCTACATATTAAACGACGGCCAAGAAAATACTGATTTCCAAGAGACAAGCAAGACAACAACCGATAGAACTCTATCAATTCCATTTACAGATGGAACTCAGGAAATAGAGATAATCGGTACACAGATAATTCCAGAGTTTGGACCAATCGCAGCTCTAGTACTTGCAATTGCAATTGTATCAATAATTGCAGTTTCAGCAAAGACTGGACTAAGATTTATGCCAAAATACTAGAACTCTCTACTTTTTCATTTTTTAAATATACATAAATATCCATTCTGCTTAATCGCAAATAAGATGAGTACTCATAAAGAATATGCGTTGATCGCAATTCTTGCTACCGCAGCTATAGTAGGTGTAGTACCTGCTTTTGCAGCAGACAACCCATACTTAGCGTGTCCTGACTGTAACGACACCAGCAACATTCAACAAATACCACCAGTTGCAATGACTGTGACAACTGACAAACCAGTTTACGATCACAATTCACAAATTATGATCACTGGACATGTTGCAAATCCATACCCAGGACAAGATGTTGCTTTGAAGATAACCAGTCCATCTGGTAATGTAGTAACAGCAGCTCAAGTAACCCCCGATAGTAACGGAGACTTTACTAAAACAGTAAGTACCGTTGGTAATCTATGGTTTGAGAATGGACAATACACAGTACAAGCGCAGCAAGGAGACGAACAAGCAAGAGTTAATTCAGCTATATTCCAACTCGCAGGAACAGCACCAGTAATTCCAGAGTTTGGACCAATCGCAGCTCTAGTACTTGCAATTGCAATTGTATCAATAATTGCAGTTTCAGCAAAGACTGGACTAAGATTTATGCCAAAATACTAGAACTCTCTACTTTTTCATTTTTTAAGAAACTTTCACCACATGAGAACATCAACAAAATTGAGTAAATCAATCCAGAATACTAATAACCATAATTCAAAATCCAAGTATAATACTACAGTCGGTAGAACCATAAAGCATGCCAAATGCAATTTCATGCATCAAAACATTATTCAAAAACAAATATGTTCAAAATACATCTGTATGTCATAAAAAGAAATAACAAAAGAAAACAATCACTAAATCAATTCTAAAACATGATTGAAACTCTCAAACACATCATAGAAATAAACAAAAGAAAAATCATAATTAAAAAATTATTCTCTACAAATCCAAAGTCACGGGTGAAAAGAAAGTTCATTTGAAAAGATGAGTTTTCATATTTTAAATTATCAAACATAATTAAAGTCCGATCGGTAAGATAAATAACAGTCTCGACTAGATAACAGAATTTTTTTTAAATATACATAAATAGTCTTGCTTCTTAATCGCAAATAAGATGAGTACTCATAAAGAATATGCGTTGATCGCAATTCTTGCTACAGCAGCTGTAATAGGCATTCTGCCAGCATTTGCTCAATCAGCAGATTCAAGCCAAATCAGCCCTAGTACTGGGTCTCAACAAATCCTGCCAATCGCAGTGTCAACCGACAAAGATGTTTATGACAGACAGTCAACAGTAATTGTTACAGGACATGTCCAAAATGCAATAGCTGGACAAGCTGTTACAATGAAAGTTTCGGATCCAACGGGAAAAATTGTAGAAGTAAATCAGATAACATTGGACAACAATGGTGATTTTCAAAGTAAAATCAACACTTCAAGTCCATTATGGTCTTCTGGTGGAACATATACCATTTATGTTCAAGCAGGAGCTCAACAGGGATTACTTTCAACAACAACACAATTTACACTTCCTGGCGGCGGAGAGACGAATAATAATTGCACACCACAGCAGCTTTCAGCTACAATAGGTAGCGAATTGTACTGTATCGATTACAGTATTGATGGAGGAACAGTTTCTGGAGTAACATTGAACATCGCATCTAAGACCCTCGCTGTTACAATACAAGCAAATAATGACGGTCAGATCACTCTTAACATTCCAAGATCAGTGCTCGATGCAAAAAGTGGTACAACCGACAGCGTCTTTGCAGTCCTAATCAATGGTGAACAAATACAACAGTTTACAGAGTCACCCACTATAGACACAAGGAATATCGTAATTCCATTCCAAGCAGGATCTGAGAAGATTGAGATAATCGGTACACAGATAGTTCCAGAGTTTGGACCAATCGCAGCTCTAGTACTTGCAATTGCAATTGTATCAATAATTGCAGTTTCAGCAAAGACTGGACTAAGATTTATGCCAAAATACTAGGACGCTCTACTTTTTCATTTTTTATTATCAACATAGTAAAGGAAATATACAACCGAGAGACAAGTCCGATATGCGTTATTTACCAATTTTTACGATATTATTTTTTCTAAGTTCTGCACTATCAGTTCCCATTCTGGCGCAAACACAATCTCCTCCCACAGCGCCACTAATTACAATGAATACTGATAAATCATCATATACACTTGGTGACACAATTGTGATCTCAGGTTCTGTACAATCAGTAGTCCCTGGAACTCCATTAACCATCCAGATATTGGATTCAAATAACAATCTTGTTCAAGTGGCACAGATTGATGTTTCACAAGACGGTAAGTATACGGATACCATCAAAGCTGTAGGAGCATTATGGAAATCAAATGGACTATATACAGTCAAGGTTCAATATGGCCCTCCGAATGTAACCGCACAGGCTACTTTTACTTTCCAAAGTTCAATTACCCCTACAAGTAATGTATTTCAGCTCAAAGATCCCAATAGTCAACAGACTTTCAACGTAAATTACACCATAGGTGGAGGTACTGTTAAAACCATGACAATAGACGCCCAGAGCTTATCCGTAATTGTGTCAGTAAATTCTACAAATGATGGAATCATCACAGTACAATTACCAAGAGCTTTGATTGACGCAAAGACAAATTCAGGTCAAGATGACGCGTTTATAATACTCATAGATGGGGCGGAGGTTAAACCACAAAGCGAATCTTCAGATAATAATTTCAGAAATCTAACTATTCAGTTCCTACAAGGAGATCAAGATATAGAGATAATCGGTACACAGATAATTCCAGAGTTTGGACCAATCGCAGCTCTAGTACTTGCAATTGCAATTGTATCAATAATTGCAGTTTCAGCAAAGACTGGACTAAGATTTATGCCAAAATACTAGAACTAGAAGTCAAATTTTCTTTTATCAATACATAAATACTCAAGATCCTTGAGTATTTGCTAGCAAGTATGAGAAGATCAAATATCTTGATTATAATTTTAGTAATAACAATGGCATTTTCCATACCAGTTATCACGCCAGTTTTTGCACAAGTACAAGGTGGACCGCCGCCGCCAGATAAAAATGGAACAGCTTACTGGTACTTACAACAAGAAGCTAATCAGACTGGGACCGGAGTAATGAAAACCACGATATCACCTTTGTCTATCCACACAGATTTACCAACATATAATCAGGGAGACAAAATTATCATGTCAGGTCAAGTGAGAGATATAGAGAATGCAACTAGCGTAACGATAAGAGTTTTCAATCCATTAAAGAACCTAGTTTCAATAGGTCAGTTAATACCTGCTCCAGATGGTAGTTTTACCAAAGCATTTCTAGCAACTGGACCACTTTGGATAAATGCAGGTAATTATACTATAGCAGTTCAATATGGACTGTACACAAATGCAAGTGCCACATTCCATTTCAATGGCGGAACTGGTACATCTACAGTGACACAATCAATCAACGCAACATATCCACTACAATCAGGAAATCAAATTTACAATATTCCATATATCATCAAAGGAGCTACTGTTACCAACATGAACATTTTTGCATCCACATACACCCTTGAGATTACATTAAGTCCTGCCACAGCAGACGGTTCCATAACAGTTTCCCTACCACGTCAGATGATAGATGCAAAGATACCACCGCCACCAAATCCTGACGCAAACTTGACAGGAGCAAAAGTAAATACATCTACATTAGAAGATGACAAATTCATAGTAACAGTAGGTGACAAAGCAGTTACACAGTTCAGTGAGACCAAGAACCAAAATGTCAGAATACTTAGCATTCCATTCCATACAGGAGACACGAAGATTGACATTATTGGAACAGTTATAGTTCCAGAGTTTGGACCAATCGCAGCTCTAGTACTTGCAATTGCAATTGTATCAATAATTGCAGTTTCAGCAAAGACTGGACTAAGATTTATGCCAAAATACTAGAACTCTCTACTTTTTTGTTTTTCAAATATTTTAAAATCACATCTTCAGAATAGATTACATACATACAATGTGAAAAGAGTCAGTCATCATGTAACTTATTTTCATAAATTCAATATCAAAATCATAGATTATTATACAAGAATAAAGAAGTACACATGTTGGATTTCGAATTTGAAGAGTTTGATTCTCCTGAAGACATATTTATTGCCATGTCTACCATGGCTCCACCAATGAAAAATGTTTTGCCAATAAACTCGTACAAAGGATATATTTTTTCCATAATACCATTAACTCCAAGTTCAGGAAATTCCTATTTGATGATATATACAAAAGGAAAACTTGATGGAAAACTGTTAGAGTTTGACATGAATTTAAAAAAATTCAAAAGTGTAGAAACTGCAGAAAGATCAGACAAGATCTATTTTGTAGTTTTAACCCCTAAATCAAATACTATCGCAGATGCCGCAATTAGAACATTAGAGAAAAAATCTATCTAGTGTAAGAAGGAGCATTTACAGATTTACTTCGAGTATATTTTTCCATTATATCTTCTGGAAGTTTACCATTGAACAGATCTTTAGACAAACCTCTCAGATATCTCATAATTGCCCAAGTTCCAGCCTTTATCATACCATACATAACAAGTTTCATTGGTGGACCAAATGTCTTATTTCTAATTATTATAGGAATAATATCATTAATGACTCGCAGATTATGTTCCCAAGATTTCCAAAATAGTGTAAATTGTGCTTCATTAAGATTACCAAAGTGCATGGAATTCTTTTCGTTAAAGTCTTGATACAGTAATGGTGCAACTAGACCACGCATTCTTGTTTTCCTAAAGTCTTCAATCAAATCTATTGTATATTGAGTCTCATCTGGCGTCTCGTCAGGCCAACCAATTATGATAGTAGCTGCTGGGAACCAATGATTCTCATTTAGTATCCTTGCCCCTTCTCTTACAACCCAGCCCCATTCATCTGTTGAAAATGGCTTTGTCTTAACCCCAAGATGTTTTTTAACCATTCTAGGTGCCACTGTTTCAATTCCAAGATTTGTAGCAAGCCATTTTTCATCGCTCATGCCGTTTACTTCAGACATGTCATGTAATAGTTTGGGGTCAGCACATACAGCAGAGAATGTCATATGAGTGGTTCCAACAAATCTTGCACCCAAAGACTTCAAACCTTTCCACAACTCAATTATGGCATCATAGTTTGGTTGAAAGTCTTTGTTATCACAACCATAAAGAAGCATTTCATCAGAATGTAACCAAATAGAATCAAAACCATAATCTAGATTCAGTCTTGCCTCTTGTTGTAATCTTTCTAGCGGCAAGTCTTTTTTTGATCTTTTATTGACATCACAAAAGTCACAGCCTCGTCCACATCCCCGCATTGCTTCAATTAGTGAGTTAACAGTTGGTCCTTGAATCATAGGTATATTTTGAATATTTTTAACAAAACAATGCATCAATTCTGGTGCGTCACCCTTTTCCAGATCATGAAAAAGATCTAAGGCCAATTCATCTGCTTCGCCTACTACAACTGTATCAATACCATGAATTTTCATTCTATCAGTTTTTGCAAGTTCCCATGCACCGTTACCACCAACTACAACATGAAAGTTATACTTCTTCTTTAGTTGGATTATCTTAGCACACATTCTCTTAAATTTCATTGCGACATAGGAGAGTTTTTCTGGTGACATGGTTGTGGTAACTGGAGCCATGCCGAGAGGATCCATTACATTTATTCCTACTACCTTGGTATCAGGTCCAACACATTTTTCTAAATAATCAGGGTTTGCGATAAATACCTCATCTCGTTTGTAACCTTGCAACAATGCGGATTCTACTCTTCTTAATCCAACTTGAGCCACCTTTGCTTCACCAGTCACTTGATCAGTTTCAACTGGAGGACAAAACACTTTATCAAAAACCCATTCTGGAACTACCTCATATGGGCCACATGCAATAAAGCCATACAGAAAATTACCTCGATAATTAGTCATAAGGCTGCGATCTGCAGTTAGAACTATCCTCCTTCCTGCCATTCTCCTTTCTTCGAGTTCTTTCTATGATATAAATCGTTTACCTTGTTATATTATGAAACTATTTACTTTTGACATATAAACAGGCATTACACATACACAGACAATGGGTGGAGTAGAACCAAGACATGTAGAAGCACATCAAAAAGAGAGTAGTTCGATAAGAGATTTCGTATTTGGTTTTGGTGATGGTATAAACACTTCACTAGGGCTTGTAGCTGGAGTTGGAGGGGCAGCAATGTCTTCCAACATAATCATACTTGCAGCAATGGTTGCTATGTTTACAGGTGCTAAAGCAATGGCTGTTCAGAATTATCTTGCTGTAAAATCACAAAGACAGATTCTAGACTCAGAGATTGAACGAGAGAAATGGGAGATGGATAATGTACCAGAAGCAGAAAGAAGAGAGATAGAAGATGTATACAAGGCAAAAGGATTCACAGGTCAGGATTTAGAGAAAATTGTAAGCAAGATTACGTCAGATAAGAAAGTTTGGTTAGATACAATGCTTACAGAAGAACTCAAATTGAATTTAGAAATAGTTGGAAGTCCTCTAAAGAGTGCTTTCCGTATGTTTGGTGCTTTTCTTGTGGGAGGAATCCTACCGATTATTCCCTATTTCTTTTTAAGCGGATATATTCCGCTCTTTGTGGCAATTGGAGTAAGTCTTTCTGCATCTTTTATCATTGGTGCAATTAAATCAAAGATTGCCAACATCAGTATGCTACGAGGTGGATTAGAGATGGCAGGACTAGGTACAGGTATTGCTCTTATAGGATACGGAATAGGTTCTGAATTAGGAAGTCTTGGAATTATTAAGGCCTGATTTTTTTCGTACACTTCTATTTGCTACATTAGCTGCAAATGCTCCTGCACCGATGCCATTGTCAATATTAACAACAGAAAGTCCCAAAGTACAACTTTGTAACATAGATGCTAATGCGGCTACTCCTTTTTCTCCATAACCATATCCAACCGATGATGGCACTCCAATTACAGGTATATCCACTAATGATGAGATTATTGATGCAAGAGCCCCTTCCATTCCAGCAACTACTATAATTGCATCCACATCATCACGTATCATTTTTTTAACTATAGGAAATAGCCTATGAATTCCAG
This sequence comes from uncultured Nitrososphaerota archaeon, assembly GCA_963722115.1. Taxonomy (GTDB): domain Archaea; phylum Thermoproteota; class Nitrososphaeria; order Nitrososphaerales; family Nitrosopumilaceae; genus Nitrosotalea. Next base: position 37,917 of record CAVRLU010000009.1, on the reverse strand, counting down.
CTATGCCAACATCATAACTACAGACACATTGACATCCCATAGCTTCACACATTAGTCTTGCTTCTTCTGCAACCCCAACATCAGAAGTTCCTGCTGTCAGTATTCCAACCTTTCCTCCAGTAGAAGATAATTTTTTGAAGAAAAGTATAGTTGTAGTATTTTTCCCTGTCTGTATTTTCAATTTGTTCCTTCTAGAAAAAGTCAACATTCGCTTGTAATGATCTTTGTTGATTCTTGAGACAAGGACAGAATCTGCTTTAGATGTGGTTGCAAGAATTATCTTCTTAAGATCCAAAAATTCTTTTTTTTCGGCAAATATAACTTCGGGTATTCCACGTCGTAACTTTCTACTCATATCGATCTTGGCAAAATTTTCTATTTTCTCTACCGAGTATAGAGAAAGCAATTTCTTAGCCTTGGGTACACTTATCTTTCCTAGATCAAGCGATTCTAGTATTTCAGTAAGATCCAACACTATTGGTAATTATAATACAGTTAAAAATTTAATCAGAGCTCAAGATTTGAAATGGCTCCCTTGACGCTCTCTACTCCCTTTTTGAACCACTCTTTTTCATTTGAATCCAAGTCCAATTCTATTATTTTCTCAACACCGTTTTTACCTATAACTGCTGGAACGCCAATAGAGACATCAGAGTAACCATATTCTCCATCAAGATATGTTGCTACAGGAATAACCTGTCGTGTGTTGTTTAACACTGCCTCTATGATTGTAGATATTGCATTTCCTGGGGCATGAACTGTTGCACCCTTTAGTTCTATCACCTTTGCTGCAACTTGTCTTGTACCCTGTACAATTTCTTCAATCTTCTCCTTTGATAAAATTGAAGAAAGCGGCATTCCAGATATAGTAGAGAATCTTGGAAGTGGGAGCATGTTCTCACCATGTTCACCTACTACAAGTGCACGTATAGAATTTCTCGAGTAACCAGTAGATTCATGTATAAATTGTGTAAATCGTGACAAATCAAGCATACCACCCATTCCAAATACCCTATTTTTTTGAAATCCTGAGACTTTGTAAGTAAGATATGCCATTGGATCTAGCGGGTTAGTCACTGGAACTATCATTGCATCTTTGGCATATTTTTGAATATTTTCTACAACACCTTTTACTATTGACGCATTTATTTTTAGAAGATCCATTCTTGTCATTCCAGGTTTTCTGCCAGAACCAGCAACAACAACTACAATGTCAGAGCCTTTCATTTCAGAATAATCATTTGAACCTCTAACGTTTACATCGATTCCTTTTTCTGCCAACATGTGATTTATGTCCATAGCCTCTCCTTGTGGAAGACCTTGAACTACATCTAATAGCAGTATTTCATCTGTAACTTTTCTAAGAGCTGTAAATAATGCAGCTGCTCCACCCACTTTTCCAGAGCCAATAATTGTAATCATAAAATGCCCTCAATGTAATCTCTAATTAAACTTGACTGTCTTTTATCAGAATTATGAATACAGTATTTCTTCAAACAAGTTATGGACAAATTACAATTTATATGCATTCTAGTATGTTTAGAAAATCATGGTGCTTGTAATAGATGCACAGATAGCTGGAATCTCTGGAGATATGTTACTTTCTTCATTAGTTAGCATAGGAGCAAACAAGTCCAAAATCATAGACGGTGTACATTCAGTTGAAGATTATCTCAAAGGTTCTAAAATTACAAAATTAGATTTTGACAAGGTTGTAAAACATGGAATAGAGGCAACACGTCTTGTTTTAGAGACAAGTGAGAATCACCATGAACGAAAAGGAATGGAGATTCAAGAGTGTATATTGTCAATATCGGACAAGATAGGATTATCTGAGAAGGCCAAAGTTTTTGCAAAGGAAAGCATCAGATCACTGCTTCATGCAGAGTCAAAGATACATGGAGAACCACTAGAATCAGTACATTTTCACGAAGCATCAAGCATTGATACTGTCATAGACATCATTGGTTCTGCTATAGCATTAGATGATCTAAAATTATTTTCAGACCAGATTATTTCAACACCAGTGGCAGTTGGTGGTGGTACTCTAACTTTCTCTCATGGAACTACATCAAATCCTGCAAGTGCCATACTTGAGATATTTCGTGGTTCAGATACAATAATTTGTGGAGGACAAGTCAAAGAGGAACTAACTACACCTACTGGTGCAAGTCTACTTGTAAATCTGGTAAATAGATGTTCAGAATTTTATCCAACAATGAAAATAAAATCAATAGGGTATGGTGCTGGAAATAAAGACTTTGAAGGATTTTCCAATGTTTTGAAAATTGTCAGAGGGGAATCAATTAATGAATTTCAATTAGATACAGTACAAATTCTTGAAACAAACCTAGATGATGTCTCTGGTGAAACAATTGGGTACATGATTGACACGCTAATTGCAAATGGTGCAAAAGATGTTACTGTAACAGGAGCTATAACAAAGAAAGGAAGACCAACTAATCTTGTTTCCATAATATGTGATCCATCTGTTACAAATATCTTGATGAGCATACTCGTTTCAGAGACGGGTACCTTAGGTGTACGAGTAAGATCCTCTAGTCGCTATATTGTTCCAAGAATAATTGTCACAGTACCTATTCTCTTACAAGGAAAAAATTTCACGGTGAGATGTAAGATTGTAAAACATGAGGAGACTGTAAAGCATTTCAAAGTAGAATCAGACGATATCAAGTCGATTTCAGAATCATTAGCATTATCATTTAAAGTGGCATCAGATTTGATATCAGATGAGGTCAAACGGAGACTAAACATAAAATGAAACAGTTAGAAGAAATAGTAAATTGGTTTCATGGAAAAGAAAAAGTTCTGATAGCTCTTTCGGGTGGCGTTGATAGTGCTCTTGTGGCATATGCCGCCCAAAAAGCCCTGGGCAAACAAGCTATTGCTGTAACAGCAGACTACAAGACACTCTCTCAGGAAGAGTTAGAATCTGCAAAGATAGTTTGTCAAGAGATAGGAATTAGACACATAATTATTGAATACAATGAACTTGATAATCCGGACTTTGTAAAGAATGATCAAAATAGATGTTTTCATTGTAGAACTGAATTATCAGAACATCTTCTCAGACTATCAAAAATAGAAAAAATCAGTCTCATCGTTGACGGAACTAACCTGGATGATCTTACAGAATATAGACCTGGAATAATAGCCCTAAAAGAAAACGGTATTCAAAGTCCCCTAGTGGAAAGTGGATTTAAAAAAGCAGATGTTAGAAGAGTAGCAAGAGAGATGGGTCTTTCAGTCCATGACAAACCATCCAATTCCTGTTTAGCATCACGCATTCCATGGGGAAATACCGTTACGGCTGAAAAGCTTGCAAGAATTGAGAAGAGTGAGATTATGATAAAACAACTTTTCGGAGTAAGACAAGTAAGAGTTAGAGACTTTGGAAATAGTGCCAATATAGAAGTAGATAAAAATCAAATTATTTTTCTCAGTGACGAAAAAAAGATGTTAGTGCTAAAGGAATACATGAATCAATTGGGATTTAAAACAGTCTTAGTTGATCCTAGTGGATATCGATCAGGTAAACTCAATGTGATAACAGATTGATTTACTTAGATAATGCCGCATCTACACCAGTTCATGAAAAGGTCATCGAAGAGATGTTACCTTATTTCAGAGAACAATACGGAAATCCTTCTTCCATACATAGACATGGTAGGCTTGCAAATACCGCAATTCAAAATGCAAGGAAAAGAATTGCAGCACTCATCAATGCAGATAGTAATGAAATACTCATAACTTCTGGAGGAACAGAATCAAACAATACTGCAATCTATGGAATAGCATTAGAAAGCAAAGGGAAACACATCATAACATCATCCATTGAGCATGATGCAATTCTTGAACCCTGTAGACGTCTTGAAAAGGAAGGATATAAAATATCTTTTCTTCCCGTAGATCAATACGGTATCATAAATCCAGATGATCTCAAAAAAGAGATTTCAAGTGATACCTGTCTGATTACAATAATGTATGCCAATAACGAAGTTGGTACAATACAGCCCATAAAGGAGATAGCTCAGATTGCAAGAGAGAGAAACATTATTTTTCATACAGACGCAGTTCAAGCAGTAGGAAAGACACCCATAGACGTCAAGGAACTTGGAATTGATTTACTTTCAATATCATCTCATAAAATAAACGGTCCAAAAGGCGTTGGAGCATTATATATCAGAAACAGTATAAAAATATCTCCTCTGATTTTAGGAGGAGGTCAAGAAAGAGGATTACGATCCGGTACAGAAAACGTAGCAAGCATTGTTGGATTTGGAATGGCATGCAAATTAGCAAAGGATAATGTGAGTGAGAATATGGTGCATTTCAAAAAATTAACTACGAGACTGATCTCACGAGTTTTATCTGAAATACCATCCACTACACTTAATGGACATCCAGACATGAGAATTCCCAATAACACTCACTTTACTTTTCTGGGTGTAAGTGGAGAGGATCTAATAATAAAATTAGATGAAAATAAAATATCTGCATCTACAGGTTCTGCTTGTTCTGTAAAGATCCAAAAAGCATCACATGTGTTAAAAGCAATGGGATTTTCACATGAGCAAGTTACAGGGTCTTTACGTCTTACAGTTGGAATAACAAATACAGAACAAGAAATTGATGAAACCGTAGACATATTAAAAAAAGTTGTTCGGGAATTACGCGCAGTATCGCCATACAAAAGCAAATACAATTTTTGAAAATTCAAGATTTCTATTATGGGATAACTTGAATTTTGTATTGATTGTTATCTATGAGTGGAACTAAAGAGTCCATTCCATCCCAGACATAGACTTCGGCAGTGTAAACCCCAGACGATGTTGGTGTCCATTGAATTTCTTCATTTGTAGTTGATAGATTTACAAGATTATCTTCAGACCATTTTAGGAAAACTACTTTATTGTTACTATCTTTTACCTGAACAATGTAAGAGATTTTCTGATAATTAGAATAGTATTTGTTTGTAATCATACTCTGAAAATTTATTGTTTGCCCAACATGTGGATTTTGAAGTAATGGTCTTCCTGATTTATCACTAATTTGAGTTGACTTGGAGATGGTATTGTATTGTATTGTGGTTGTTGTAGGTTGTGTAGTAGGCTGTGTTTTGGCAGGTATTGCAACGGTGGAACTTATTATAACTGATCTACCAAATTCATCTCTAAAATCATGATACCATGCCTGAACACTACCTCCAACAGGAGATATCAGGTTAGTTCTATCCTCACTACATATCTGTGAGGGCATTTTAAAAAGGCCTTGGAATACTCCGGTACCTGGTCCAGTTTCAGTTAGTGTAAAACCCGTAGCAGCAAGTCCGCCATATGTAACTCCGTTTATTGTACAATGTTGAAATCTAAATCCCTTAATCCAAACTTCTAGGAGTATGTTTCCACTACTATCTCCAACAGTATCATCTGCTGGAGAGCCAGGAGCATTTACACTTGAATAAGTTACAACAGTATTAGCATCAGTAGCTAGATCTGGATCAGTGACTGTGATTGTAACAACTGAACCAATTCTATAATTTGGTGAATCGAGTGCTACTATACCAGTATGCGTAGGAAGATTATGTTGAGATGTTACAGGTACTGTTGTTCCTCCTTGAGTACCTATAATTGAAAAGTGTATTGCGTTAGCATCTGTAAGGTCATTATTTACAAGAAATTTAATATTACTTCCAAAAGTACTAAGACCCTTAATCAGATTAGGATCAAACTGATTTAATTGATTTGTTACCGCATACTCCATTGTTCCAGAAAATACACCAGAATTGGCAGATGTTTCTTGTAGTTCTGCCCGGTAAATAGCATTATTCACTAGTTGATTATTATTGCTTCCAAAAGAAAGGAGATCAAACACTATTGGTTGAGTATTGCTTGGATTTGAGAAACTACCGTGAGTGTTGAAATTAATTTCCAAATACACTGGTAGATTTGATGACATTGATTTGATTGACGCCACTGTAGCGTCACTTATCTGAACTAGACCATTACCCAAAACAATTGTTCCTGGTGCTAAAATTTGTACGGATGGGCCTCCAACAGAGCCAAAATATAATGTCATGCTAGTACCAGAAAATGATGTTATGCCAAGTTGTTGTTGAAAAGACCTCAGATCATAATTAATCCAGTTAGTTCCGCCCGAATTGGGTTGACTTGTATCTATGAGCAGGTCCTTAAGAGACTGGGCTGAAATACCAAGATTTATTGTGATTTTCTGGAAACTTGGCATTGATTGAGTTCTAGTATCTACTATCAACCGCAAGGAATTAGCATCAAATACAGTGGATGAAATAGAAAGAGGATTTGAAAAACCTATGGAATTAGGATAGAATCTAACATCAGAAGAACTACTCAACGTAATTGGATTTCCAATCTTCAAGGTCGGTATTTTTGCTGAACTTCTAAAAACATCTAGTTGATCAATCTGATTCGAGTTAAGATTTTGAGTGTCATCTACTAGAGTGATTGTTTCTCTTTGACCTGGATTGAATTGACTCTGACCAGTACCAACAGTGAGGCTCGCGGTAGAAGTACCTGAAACAATAGACGCACTTTGAAGATTATAAGTAATTGAACCTGCGTGATACCTAGGAGCAGTTGGTAGTGTTCCTATGGTAGATATACTACTATAGGAGACTTCAAAAATTCCAGTATGTGGCCCTGTTTCTACAAAAGTTACCAACTGGTTGTATCCACCAGTAAGGGATGAACTTGTTTGAACAGAATTAGTTTTCAGATTAACAACATCTGATGTATCCATACTTAATTTTCCATTATCTTTGAATCCAAGACTACTCAGGTAAGGTAATAGATTCACCAATCCGCTTGCACTCCTACCTGATTCTGAAAAGGCCTGATAGAATGTAGCTGCTGGAGAACCAACATTGAAAGTCCACGAATTCCTCGATGTAGGATCTATGCTCAACTCAATATCATTTATTGTTGCAAAAACATCCGAACCAGCTGGATATGCGTCTTTGTCAAGTTTTAATGAAATATTTGGAATGTCAGAATAATTAAGATCTACACTTTGAGTACCTGTTGAACCATCATATTCTATGTGAACAGTATTACTAAAAGTAAAAAGTTGAATGAGAGGCCAGACGTTTGGATTAATTCCTACTTGACCAACTGGAACTTGTGGATTTGTGTTCAGAGAGGGAGTATTTCGTACAACATTATTTTGACTTGATGGAGTTGTCGGATTACCAGTACATGAATTAAAGCCAGCAGTTCCTTGAGTCGTACCAGACAATCCTGCAGAATCAGGTATTGCCACACCGTCAGTTTGTGAAACATCAATTCCTAAAACAGATGAAGGTGTAGAACCAGAACAGAAAACTCCAAAGTCAATACTCTGACCTGGAGACCCAGAGAGTGCTGCTTGATCAGCTTGTTGTGCTTTGTCAGTATTTGCAAAAAAAGCATGCCAATTACCATCAGAGCCTTGAACCATTCGAAGACGTTTTCCACCTACAGAAACATTTGGTTCCCCTAATGCTTGATCTAATTGATTATTAGCTTCACTTACCATAACTTCAACTACCATTGGGCCAGAAAAATAATTATTAAAAAGACTGTTTTCTGCAGAGACAAAAAGATTAGGATGATCAGAATAGGCTTTTACATTAGGCAGTGTCATTGTAGGTACAATCATTGAAGAAACTAAAAGAATTAACAGAATTTTGTACAACTTTCTAATGTTAGCAGATGTACAAGATAATGTTGTCGAATAATTCATACCAATTATGATTGATAAATCATGACATTTTCATACTAAGTTTAACTAAGGGTCAGAATTCAGATGCATTGTGGTAAAACCTAGAACAATCATAATAGCAAGTGGAATATTGGTATTGGTTGGAATTGCCATAACAGCATATCAATCTCAAACAACTTCTGAAAATCTTGTAAATGAACAAAAGACCCTTAGTGTCGGGACACAAATGACCATTACAAAAGGAATGGACCCAAACAACAATCCAAAAGGAGTATATGCTATTCAGGTAACCGATTTAAAAAATGATGACAATATCAAAGCAATTGTAATTGATCCTAGTGGCAATACAATAATAACAAAATCTGTAACAAAAAGTCCAATTCAGGAAATTTTCAAGATATCTACCTCTGGAAATTATACCTTACAAATAGATAATCAAGGACAGAGAGAAATTCAAATTCTTGGAATAATAGGATATTATCCAGAAGGCATAGAATTAGCAGATATTTCCGGATTCATAGTACTTATGGCAGGTCTTGCTGGACTTGCAGTTGGTATGATGTATCTTATTAAAAATCGCGTTAAACCTCAATCTTAGTTCAGAAATTGATCTAGTTCGGTTAGTCCATCAACTACATTTTTAAAATTATCGTCGCTTTCCATAATTTTATTAAGTTTATTCAAATCAACTTTAAAAATTTCATTTCCATTGTTTTGATCTATTATAACAAAATGATGTTCTATTACATAGGAGAGACGATCTTTTATCTCGTTTGATGATAATTGTAGCTTATCTGTCAAATATGTGACTTCCTTTTCTCCACTTTCAAGCTCTGCAAGAATAGATGACACGTCTGGATCTACCAAAGTTTCCAGCATTTTTTGTCTATCAAAACCTTCACTCAAATTTACCAACTATTCCTAGAGTTTAGTATTTTTTTCTTGTTAGATATAAAATCACTTATTAGAACTCTATCAATTTTTTCGGGATTAATGTAATATGCTCTCCCTCTCAGATGTTTTTCAAGACTTTCAACATAACTCAATAGTTCTGCTTCTTCGCTTACCATTATGGTGTCAATTTCAATACCTTCTTTTCTACATTTTTTTGCTTCTAGTAGTGTTTTTGATTCTACTGCAGGATCAACTTGTCTATATCTATAACACAAATAGACCATCTCATTACCTATATCCAGTTTGATGTCTCTTTCGTTTTTTATTTTAGAAAGAGTTGCCTCATCTGGTCTGTAAAAGTGAGAATATGGTTTCTCTGATAGTATAGTATTTTTTTGTAATTCATCATCTACAAAGCAGGCACTTGGTTGTCCATCAGTGATCATGACAATTCTTTTATTTTGCGAACCATCTTTTTTTAGAATCTTTAATGATAACCTTAGCGCTGCTTGATAATTTGTATAATGAAGAAAATTATCATTTGCATCATAGGTTTTCAGATATGGGATATCATGAGGATTGATTTGTGATGCAAGTGAGCCAAAACCAACAATGTAAATAGAATCATTAGGAAAAAATTTTTTATTTAATACATATAGTGCCCATAAAGCCTTTTTTGCTGCTTCTATTCTAGTTCCTTCTCCAGAACTTAGAGAATACTTCATCGTAGAACTAAGATCTATACAATAAACTATTGCAACTTTTACCTCTTCTTTTGTTTCAAACTTTTCAAAATCATCAAATTCTAGTTCAAGTGGGAATTTTATTGGTTCAGATTTACTTTTTTTTCGTTGAATTACATTTAACATTGTCTTTGGTACATTAAGCTGTTGAAGGTCATCTCCTACTTCGAGTTTTTTTGTTGTATCAAGTATTGTATCACCTAATCCAATATTCTTAGTTTCATGAAAACCAGAGCCGCTTTCATTAATTGCTTTTATTATATCTTCAAGCATTTTTTGTCCAATTTCAAAAAATGCTTTTTTTGTTAACCATTTTTTGTCATCTTTAAGATAACCAAGTTTTTGCAAGTATTTTGTCATAGGTTCATTATTACCATGTACCTCGGTTTCTTGTTGATCATCATTTTTTGCTTGATTTTCGGTTGTTTCCTGTAGTTTGCTCTCCAGTATACTTTCTAGTTCTTTCATTGAGGGTGTTTTTTCTTTCAGGATTTGGCTTGCGATTGTTTTGAGAGCTTGCTTGAGTGATTCGTTAGACATTTCGGATGAGGAATTTTCAGATTTATTATCTTCACTTTGAAAATAGACAAAGTTCGCAGTATTAGATTGCAACGTATGTACCCTCTTTCTTATCTAGAATTTTGGGTTCTACCCAGCAAAGACCATCAAGTACTAATTCCACAACACCGGCCTTGAGCTCATTTTGTACATTTTCTGAAATAATTAGAGCATCATTAGAGATCTCATGCTTTTTAGTTTCTTTTACAAAGTCTTCTTGATCAGAAGCAACTTTTTGATATACATGTGTAATCAAAGTTATGAGGGAATTGAAATTCTTCAATTGATTATCATAGGATGTTTGAGAACTATTTACTCCAAGTATTGCTTGTGACACTTGGAATGATTTACCTTGAAATTCTTTTTTTATCAGATCAAGAATGCTTGAATCTATACCTGTTAGATATTCTAATGATGTTTCTTTCATAGCATTTGAGATTAGAGTTTTTAGAACTTTTGTACGATTTTCAGTTACGTCGTCAAGTTCAGCAAGTTCAAACTTTACTGATTGAGCAATTGAAAATATATCAGATGGTCTTGGAACTGCCATGATATTATGAGTTATAGACCTAGTTCTTTCTGCTTCGCCTACAAGTAATTCTAGACTATGTACTCCCATTCTGACACTCACACCCTTGTCTTGATTAATTTCATTACTAGAGCGAGCTGCTTGAACAATTCTTGTTAAAATTTTCAACAAGAATACAGGAATAAATGATCTCGGTATTTTTGCTTCCTGGATTATTATCAGCATTTCATCATGGAGTGATCTTGGATAATGAGTTTGAATGTGACTTTTTAATCTATCATAAAGTGGTTCAATTATTTTTCCAGAATGAGTGTAATCAATAGGATTTGCAGTTGCAAAAAATACAGTTTTTGGCTCAAAGATAACAGGATACGAACCGGTAGTGAACCTTCCTTCTTGTAATACAGACAAGAGTGCCACTTGTTTTCTTGTATCAAGAACAGGTAATTCATCAATACAAAATAATCCATGTTTTGCTTGCATTAGTTGACCTGGAGAGTAGGATTCAATTTCATACATTTCCGTACCTTTCTTTGTTATCTTGATTGCATCTATCTGACCAACCAAATCTTTTACAGAGATATCCGGAGTTGCCAACACATACTTGAATCTGTGTCTGCCATCAACCCATTCAATTGGAGTATCAAGTTTATTATTACGAATTTTTTCTACACTATCGCCATCAACATAAAATTTTGGAATTAACATGTGATTTTCTTTATCTTCCAATAAAGATATCAGATCATTTGGTGGAAGATCCATTGGGCAATCATTTGTTATGCTACCTCGAATTAGTGGCATTGGAGAGAGTAGAGTTTCTGCAATGGTTTGTGCTATCCTAGTCTTTGCCTGTCCTATTTGACCTACTAAAATCATATCATGACATGACAGTATAGCCCTATCCAAAGCAGGAATAACGTCATCATCAAACCCAATTATTCCAGGATATGTGACATTCTTTGCTTTTATTTTTGAAATTAAATTTCTACGGAGTTGTTCCTTTGCACCAACGATTTTATAATTAATTTCTAGAAGATCTCTTAATGTCTTAATTTGTTTATAGTCTTCAGGAACACCAGCCAAGATTTCGGCATATTTTGGTTCTGAACCATAGCTTCTATTAACAAGATTTTCAAGTTCCTGAGTCAATATGGTAAATACTCTCTAAATCTGATTTAAACTGTTATTATTTTAGTATGGTTTTTATCGGGGAGACAGGGGATTTTTTAATACTTGTCTTCACAGGAATTCAGACATATCGTAAGAATTGCGGGTAAGGATGTTCCCGGTGCCAAAAAGACCATCATAGGAGTTGGTCAAGTAAAGGGCATAGGATTCAATTTTGCAAGAGCACTTTTACAAGTTTTAAAAATTAATCCAGATAGCAATGTAGGTTTTCTTACAGAGTCACAAGTAGAACAAATAGAGAATGCAATGAGAAATCCTTCATCTGTCAATATACCATCATGGTTTCTAAACAGACGAAAAGATATGGATACAGGAAATGATTTTCATCTAATTACTTCTGATGTTGATTTTAATATAAGAAACGATATCGAGCGAGAAAAAGGCATGAATAGTTGGAGAGGATTTCGTCACACATATGGATTAAAAGTTCGTGGACAAAGTACACGTACCACCGGTAGAAAAGGTGGTGCAGTCGGAGTTAAGAAAGGAGGCAAAGTTTTACCAGCTGGTTCTCCAGGTGCTCCAGTCTGAAGGTGCAGCTCCGGCAGCAGCTCCAAAGGCTGGTGCAGCTCCGGCAGCAGCTCCAAAGGCTGGTGCAGCTCCGGCAGCAGCTCCAAAGGCTGGTGCAGCTCCGGCAGCAAAACCAGCTGCGGAAAAGAAAAAGTAGGTGAATTAGATGGGAGATCATCCAAAGAATTCGCGCAAAATGTGGAGAAAACCAAAACGTCCTCTCAACTACGATTTACTAAATGAAGAGTTACATGTTTTGGGTACTTTTGGGCTTAAAAATAAAAGAGAATTATGGAAAGCACATACAGAACTTTCAAGAATAAGAAATCAAGCAAGATCATTATTAGCATTAACCCAAGATGTCAGAATTACAAAAGAACCAATACTTATGAAATCACTTGCAAGAGTTGGACTTGTAAAAGAAAATGCAACATTAGATGATGTACTCAATCTAAAAGTAGCCGACTTTTTATCTAGACGATTACAAACATTCATTCAGAAAAAAGAGTCAATCAAGAGTCCATACTTGGCAAGACAAATAGTTGTTCACGGTCATGTAATGATTGGAGATAGAGTAGTTACTGTTCCTTCCTACACAGTAAAAGTTGAAGAGGAGGACCAGATTCACTTATCACCGGAATTAGACCTTAACAAGGCAAAACAACAAGTTCAAGAGGTAAAAACTGAACAGTCAACAGAAGAAGAAAAAACTGAACAGTCAGCCGAGTAAAATACACGCAATCATTATGTATCAAGAAAATGTATTAAAATCAATATGTGTTCGATTATAGGATACCTAGGTATCAGTGCTGCAGCTCCAATAATAGTCAAGGGACTAAAAAGAATGGAATATCGTGGCTATGATAGTGTAGGAGTTGCAACTTTTTCAGAACATCAAATCAATGTAAGAAAAGGAGTAGGCAAAGTCTTAGAGGTAAATAAAACAGTAAAACTTGATGAACTTACTGGAACCATAGGAATAGGCCATACACGATGGGCCACCCATGGAATGGTAACGGACACAAACGCACACCCTCACCCATCAAGTTCAGGAGAAATTGCCATAGTACATAATGGAATAATTGAAAATCATGAAGAATTAAAAAAAGAACTCCAAGCACGAGGTTATACTTTTAAAAGTCAGACAGATAGTGAGGTGATTGCAAATCTTTTACAATACAATTATGACAAGACAAAAGAAATTAAAAAATCTGTAGTAGATACAGTATCCGAACTAAAAGGAAATTATGCTTTTGTAGCAGTTTTTCAGGATGGTACATTAGCTGCAGCTAGATTACATGAACCGCTCATTATCGGAGTAGGAAAAGAAGGATATTTTATTTCAAGTGATGTATTAGGATTTGTAGAATACACTGATGAGGTAATTTATCCAGATAACAAAGAATTTGTGATTATCGATACTTCCGGATTGAAGATCTTTGATTTTGATGCAAACCCCGTACAACATCAAATAACTAAGGTATCAAAAGAATTTGCTGATGCATACAAGGGACAATATGCTCATTATACCCTGAAAGAGATTTCTGAACAGCCTACAACAATATTGAATGCCGGAAATAATACCAAGATTGAGATTGATTTAGCTTCTGATTTCATAAAACATGCAAGAAACTTGTACATTACTGGAAGTGGAACAAGTTATAATGCAGCATTAATAGCAAAATTTCTCTTTTCAAAATATGCAAAGATAAAGATTGATCCATTGATTTCTAGTGAGGCACAATTTTCCCCTGACATATTTGAAGAGAAATCAATTCTAATTGCAATATCCCAAAGTGGAGAAAGTGCAGATGTATTAGAAGCAGTAAGCATTGCAAAAAAAACTGGATCTAAAATCATATCAATTGTCAATATGATGACGTCTTCACTAGTTCATCAATCATCTATTTCAATTGGACTTAACTGTGGTCCAGAGATAGGAGTTGCGGCGACTAAAAGTTTCACATCCCAACTTGTAGTATTATACAAAATGGTCGATAAAATATGCGAGGGCTGCATAGAACTAGATCTTACAAAAGTATCAGAGGCAATCAAAAAGATTCTTTCTAACGATTCTAAAATTAAAGATGTTGCAAGGAGATTAAAAGATGTCTCAGACATTTACGTACTTGGAAGGGGCATACACTACCCTATTGCTTCAGAAGGTTCATTGAAACTTAAAGAACTAACATACATTCATGCAGAAGGACTCCCTGGAGGAGAATTAAAACATGGTCCGCTAGCATTAATGGATTCAAATTCTTATGTTTTAATCATAAATCCAAATGATTCTACATACAATGACACGTTAACATCAGCTAGAGAGATTAAAGCTCGAGGAGCCAAAATAATAGGAATTTCTGATAAACCAAGTGATGTATATGATTATTGGATAGATATTCCCAGCATTACAGAGTCATTATATCCACTTGTAGAGATAGTACCAATACAGCTTCTTGCATATTATGCAGCACTTGAAAAAGATACAGATCCAGACTATCCTAGAAACTTGGCAAAATCAGTAACAGTCAAGTAATTTTTTCATATTCTTTTTCAGTCAAATCCAAAAGACCCTTTGCAGCAATTCCGGTTTTTAACATACATGCAATTGATGCGCCTCCTGCACCAGCACCTTCTTTGACAAAGCCTTCAGCATATGATCGTAATCCAGAAATTTTAGATTCTCCAAGTTTTAGTTTTGCAATCAATATGGGAATATCCAATATCTGTGAGACTGTCTCGATTAAATTTGCAGATTTATCGTCTGTCACATAAGATGTAGTTCCAAGTGCAGTATTCTTTCCTTCAAATCCCATACTTTTTGCAAAAGCTAGAACTGCTGCCATTTGTGTACCTCCAGCTAATAGCACATTAGATAATTCTGAAGATGTGCTAAGAATACCTGCAACTGTTGGAATCATTGGATCACCTAGTTGTGAAACAATTTCAAACGGATCTTTTGAATGAAGTCTTTCTAAGGCTGTTTTTACTGTTTGAATCTTAAGTCCTACAGGATTTTCTGGCATGCTACTACTAACAAGTCCTTTAATTCCTAGTCCTTCAAGTACTCCAAGAGCAGTTGTGGTACCACCCGGAATACTTTCACCAATGACAACACAATCAGTTGAAGCCCCTAGGAATCTTCCAATTATTCTACCATATTCTACAGCCTTACCAACTTCCTCCATACTGAGTGCGGGTTCTTTTGCAATATTTTTTCCATAATCTAAATTCATATCAATAAAAGGAAGTTTTGGCGATACCTTACTGCCTGCGTTTATAACAATACTTGAAATGCTTGCTGCTTCTAATGCTGTTTTTGTTAATAATGCAGGTGTTGGTTTTCCATCAGGAGTCATAGGAATTACAGAAATACTCTTGCAATGCCCATAATGGATAAATTCAGCATCAGCAGGTCCAGTGAATTTTATCAGATCAGGATGTTCTCCAGCTATAGTTATTCCAGGTATCTCAGATGTTGCAGTATAAGAAATAACCAAAGAGAAAATGAATTTTTTTTGTTCAGTTTGTTTTATGAATTCTAAACCTTTTTGTGTGTTTCCAAATATCTCAATGTCTTGCAATGGTTAATCACTGCCCATAAAATTCACAAATTCTTCTTCGGTTCTAGGTTGTAATACAAAGTTAGTTTTCTTTTCTTTACCTATTGTTGAATTTGGAGATATCCCATAATTATGTCCAGGATACAACATGAGATTATCATCAAGTTTGTAAATAATATCAAACAGACTATGATAAAGCTCTTTTGCACTTCCTCCTGGCAAATCAACTCTTCCACAATTTCCTACAAAAAGTGCATCTCCTGAAAAAATTTTTCCGTCTCCAACTAGACAAATACTATCTTTTGAATGCCCAGGAGTATGCATCACAGTAAGTTCAGAGTTACCAAACTTTATTTTTTCACCATCTGATAACCGCATATCATTTTTTAGAGTAGAGGATTCATGTTGCAAGATTTTAGATTTAGTATGTTTTACTATTGCATCATTTCCTATTGTATGATCAAAATGATGATGTGTATTTATTACATATTTAGCTTTCAGGGCATTTCTTTCTAGAGTTTCAATTACCAAGTCTAAATCCCAAGATGGATCAATGATCACTGTTTCTTTTGTCTCTTCATCTTCAAGAACATAAGTAAAATTTTGCATATTTCCTACTTCAAGTTGATGCACTTTCATAAAACACCAATCTCCGCTTCTGGTGGTATTCCTATTTTCTCGACAAATATTTTACCACACATACCTAGATTTTTTGGCATTCCAATTTTCATTTTGTGAAAAGTTACAGTAACATCAGCTTTTACACTCTTGTCATGTACTAATCCCGTATCCGGATCAAGACCCGATGGCACATCAATAGCCAATTTAAAAGCATGAGAGTGATTTATGAATTTTATTGCTGATGAATAAGGTTCTCTAATATTTCCAGATATACCAGTTCCAAGTATTCCATCTACAATTATTTCTGCATCATTTACAAGTCCAACAGTATCAGATGTAAGTATAAGATTTACTGAATTCATTTTTTCCAAGATTTTCCAGTTAGATTTAGCTTCTTCTGTTTTTATTTTATCAGGATGTCCTAAAAGTATAACGGTAGGTCGGCATCCGAATCCAGCCAAGTGTCGTGCCACAACAAAAGCATCACCACCATTATTTCCCAATCCTGCAAAAACTATTACCTTTTTTGATTTTAAATCAGAATTGTATTCAACAATGTGTCTTGCAGTAGCAGCGCCTGCGTTCTCCATCATGAGTTTTCTAAAAAAACCCATATGATGCCCATTCTCTTCAATTTGCATCATTTGTTTTACCGTGATTTCCACAATAATATGGAATTTTATGTCAAATATGGGCTTTACCAATGGAGTGTTCATGTACGAGATTCGCCATATTTTGAGAGTTCTCAAAATTACTATAACTATTTCATAGTTATTTAATAAATCAAGTGGGAATTTCTTAAATGATAATGATATCATAATAATAAAAATTCAATAATTCATTTTACATGCAACAAAATAGCATATGTCAAAAATTATTTTATAGTACACAAATAACGTTACAGCTATTAGCATTTGATAATATTTTTTTAACCAATTCAATTTGATGTGATTTTTGAATTTTTAATGCGGGAGAAGGGATTTGAACCCTCGAAATCCTAAGATACTAGCCCCTCAAGCTAGCGCCTTTGACCAGGCTGGGCGACTCCCGCACATTTGGTTTTACCCATGTATGGTTTTTATAAGCCTTGATTACTTTTTGTGTCTGTGCTGATTCCTGTTAGATGTTTTAGTTGTGGAAATTTGATTGCTGACAAGTTTAAGGAATATCAGAATCGTGTAAAAAGTGGTGAAGACCCCAAAAAGGTTTTGGATTCTTTTGGTTTTAAAAGATATTGTTGCAGAGCTATGATATTGACATCAGTTGAGACAATACATCAAGTCATTCCATTTTATGAAGCAATTAGAAGAAGAGAACAAGAAGTAAGAGCAGAATTAGAATAGAATGCCTCTGATTACTTCAATCAAAGGCAGAATACTTTACAACAGTAGGGGAAGTCAAACCATAGAAGTTGACATAATATCAGATAATGAACACATAGGGCGAGTGTGTGCTCCCTCAGGGGCAAGCGTAGGCAAATATGAAGCACAAAGTTTTCCTCAAGATAAACCAGAAAAGAGTTTAGATATTTTAAAAAAAAACGTAAAGAAATTTATTGGTCTTGATCCGTCAAACTTAAAAATAATTCATGAGACTTTAAGAGAAATTGATCCAACTTCCAATTATTCTAAAGTTGGAGGTTCTCTGGCATTTGCATTAACTATTGCATCAATCGAATCCGCTTCAAAATCATTAGATATTCCCATGTTCAAGTTATTGGCAAAAGATTTAACTTTTAGATTCCCATTTCCTCTTGGAAATATCATAGGAGGAGGAGCACATGCTGGACCTGGTACGCCAGATATTCAAGAAATTCTAGTTTGTGCAACAGGTTCCAAAACTATTCGTGATGCAATAGAAGTCAACTTGGCAGTACACAAAGAAGTAGGAAAAATTCTGGCTAAAAAGGATCCAAGTTTCACAAAGGGTAGAGGAGATGAAGGTGGTTGGGCACCCAAATTAAAAAATGATGAAGCATTAGAAATAGCTGCAAAAGCTTGTGAACAGCTTGGTTTTACATTAGGAAAAGAAGTTTCATTAGGAGTGGATTTTGCTTCATCCACGCAGTGGAATGAAAAGAAAAAGAGATACATATACGATAGAGCAGGTTTTGAAAATACCCCACAAAAACAGATCGAGTTTGCTTCAAACATAATAAAAAAATACAAACTTGTTTATGCTGAAGATGCCGTTCACGAAGAAGCTTTTGAAGACATGGCTATTTTGACCAAAAAATTCCCGCGCGTATTGATAACTGGGGATGATCTCTTAGTAACAAATACAAAGATTCTCAAAAAAGCAGTAAAAATAAAAGCGTGTAGTGGGGCCATATTAAAAGTAAATCAAGCAGGAAGCCTCTATGACGCTTTAGAGTTTGCAAAAGAGGCAAACAATAACAATGTAAAACTAATCACATCCCATAGATCTGGAGAATCAATTGATTCTCATATATCACATATTGGACTTGCGACCAAATCAAAGATGCTCAAGGTTGGCATATTAGGCGGAGAGAGAATAGCCAAACTTAACGAATTAGTACGACTTTCAGAGTATGATTTAATACGTGGAATGGCCGAGATTTAGAAACACGCAATGAGCAAACAAGAAGACTTTGAACATATGGAGAAATATGTATTATCCACTGGAATAAGAGTCGGAACTCAAGTAAAAACAAAGTTCATGAACTCATTTGTTACCAAGGCAACAAATGAAGGGCTTTACATTATTGACAGTAAGAAAACATTATCAAGAATTCAGACTGCAGCCAAATTTATCAATAGAGCAGATATCACAAAGGTCCTAGTTTGTTCTGGAAGAGAATATGCTAGCACCCCAGTTGAGAAATTCTGTGAGATAACTGGTGCAACTCCTATGCTTGGAAGATTTATGCCAGGAACTCTGACAAATCCATCATTACCATATTATAGAGAACCAGAATTAGTATTCATCTCAGATCCTCAAGTAGACGAACAAGCAATTGTAGAAGCTACTAATGCAGGAATTCCAGTCATAGGAATTTCAAATACAGATAATGTTACTTCTAAAATTGACTTGGTAATTCCAGCAAACAACAGAGGAAGAAAATCTCTAGCTGCAACTTACTGGCTATTAGCAAGAGAGATCCTAATGCAGAAAGGTAAACTAAAAAATGCAGAATCTATGAAATATCAAATAGATGACTTTGAAACAAAGATAACAGAAGAAGAATTAGAAGAAGAGGCTGCAGAAAGAATGCCACCTTCAAGAATGAGATCACAGAGGCAATAACACAATGCAGGTGAGGACACCAGCTGTTGCTGGAATGTTCTATCCAAAAACAAATCAAGAATTAAAATCAAGCATAAGAAATTGTTTTTTACATAACTATGGTCCCGGAAAATTACCACCTTCTCCAGACGATAAAAAAATCATTGGTGTAATATGCCCTCATGCAGGATACGAGTATTCTGGTCCAATAGCTGCAAATTCATACTATGCAATATCATCACAAAGACCTGAACTTGTAATAATAATTGGGCCAAATCATTGGGGAATAGGACGAGACGTTGCTACAATGAAAGAAGGAGTATGGAGAACTCCACTCGGAGATATCGAAGTAGATACAAAATATGCAATTGAAATCAACAAGATTTGTAAGTTAATAGAGATAGATTCTTTTTCTCATACAAGAGATCATTGTTTAGAAGTACAACTTCCAATGCTTCAAGAAATATTTACTCACAAATTCAAGATCTTACCTTTAATTTTAATTGACCAAAGTCATCAGACTACAAGGGAAATTGGTAAAGCCATAGCAAAGATTGCAAAAATTAAGAAGAGTATGATCATTGGTTCTTCAGATTTTACTCATTACGAACCAAATGATTTTGCTCATGCACAGGATAAATCTTTGATAGAGGCTGTAGTTCAGCCTAGATGTAGATAGATTTTACAATATTTTACAAGAAAAACAGATTAGTGCATGTGGTTATGGAGCGATTGCATCTACCATGATAGCTTGTAAGGAATTGGGAGCGACCAAAGGTATCTTGAACAAATATGCTACCAGTGGGGATATAACAGGCGATAAAAGTTCAGTAGTTGGATATGCATCGATAGTGTTTGTATGAAATCGATTGCATCTGCTCCTGGAAAAATTATCCTTTTCGGTGAGCATTTTGTGGTATATGGCATTAATGCAATACTCTGTTCCATAGATAAAAGAATGACTGCAACTTCACAATTTTTGGATGAAAAGATAGTCAGGATTAGTTCTTCACTAGGAGAGTCAGAGATGGATCTAAATTCGTTAAATAATTTAGAAGATGTACCACAAAAATTTATGAGACCGTTTTTTTACATAGCAAAAAAAGCCATCGAAGAGAATTCTACGGTTAAAGGCATTGAGATAATTTTAGAGTCAGAGATACCTGCCGGAGTAGGATTAGGTTCATCATCTGCTGCATGTGTTGCAGTTACAGCATCAGTCAATGGATTGTTTAACAAGTTATCAAAAGATGAAATAGTAAAAAGAGCCATACAAGCAGAACGTACTATATTTAAACAGAATTCGGGGGCAGATTCATCGGTTTCTACATTTGGTGGACTAATGTCATATGATCTAAAGAATGGTTTTCAAGATATTCCATCAAGAAATGATTTGAGTTTCATAATATCTAATTCTGCACAAATTCATGATACACAAGAAGTAGTAAGACAGGTCAGAAATTTTAAAGAAAAAAATGAAGATACTTTCAGAAAATTATGTGAGCGAGAAATTGAGATAGTCAATAATGCAACAATAGCCTTGAAAGAAAATAACTTAAATAAATTAGGTTCATTGATGTTAAAAAATCAAGAGTTATTAAAACAGATAGGAATTTCAACAGAAAAAATTGATCTTTTAGTAAATGAGGCAAAGAGAACTTCATACGGAGCAAAGATAACCGGAGCTGGTGGAGGTGGATGTATTATTTCTCTTGTTGATGATTCAAACATAAAAAATACTTTAGATAATTTAAGAAAAATTTCAGATTGTTTTTTGGCAAAGATAGATTACAGTGGACTCAAGTATGAATAAAATACAAAATTTAATTCTAATTACAAATCTTCAATAATTTACAAGACATGTATTATTCAGAAAAGAAAACCCAATTGTTACCATGTGTCAACCAAAGAATTTCGTAATCACCATGAATTCAGTGAGATACTTTTTAAAACCGTTCATAGCACTGATAAAAATCATGATTCTTGATGAAACTTGGAGGTTCGATAATTACCAATAAAGAAAAGCCATTGACCCCCAATAGAAATTCAATTAGAAAAATTGCTTCAAGTCTCAAAAATGTAGATGAGCCTATTGTCATCATACATGGCGGAGGTTCTTTTGGCCATTATTGGTCGGTAAAGTATGACATGCATACAAAACCCCAAAGATATAGTGTCAAAGGAGTTGCTACGGTCAAAAATTCAATGGTAGAATTAAACAGTATTGTATTAGAATCATTTCTGGAATCTGGTCTAACACCATATTGTTTACCTCCCAGTGATTTTATGATAGGAGATAAGCCACTGACCAAGAAAGTTGAAGAGATTCCCAAGATTGCAAAGACCGGATTAATTCCTATTTCTTATGGAGATGCCATGTGGTTTGGGAAAAACAAGTTTTACATCTTGTCTGGAGATAGAATCATAGGAGTTCTTTCTAAATTACTACGTCCTCGTCTTGCAATTTTTGTTACAAATGTGGATGGAGTATATTCTGATATGAAAAGCAAGAGGCTTTTGAATGAGATTACTAGTCAGAAACCGATTACCTCAGAAGTAACAATGGATGTAACAGGAGGAATGTCTCGTAAAATAAAAGAAGCTTTTAGCATATCAAAAGGTGGAACGGATGTTTTCTTTGTAAACGGAAATATTCCAAAGAGAATAACAAATGCAATAAATGGCAAGAGTTTTGAGGGAACAATATTCAGAGGATAATGTTATGGAATATCTAATTCTTGTAGATAGTAACGATAATCAAATAGGAACTGAAGAAAAAGTAAAATGTCATTTACCGAATGGAAAACTTCACAGGGCCTTTACCATATTTTTATTCAATAAAGAGGGAAAACTATTGCTTACACAACGAAGCAAGGACAAAATGCTGTGGCCTGGAGATTGGGACGGTACAGTAGCTAGTCATCCAAGACAGTCAGAGAATTACATTTCATCTGCAGAAAGAAGACTACCTGAAGAATTGGGAGTTACATGTAAATTAGATTATTTACATAAATTTGAGTATCATGTACCTTACAAAGATATTGGATCAGAAAATGAAGTTTGTGGCACTTTAATCGGAATATTAGATGATCCTTCAAAAATAAAGCTTGTAGAAGGTGAAATTTCAGATTTCAAGTGGGTGACGCTTGAAGAATTATTATCAGAGATAAAGAATTCACCATATATTTTTTGCCCATGGTTACTAGTTGCACTGTATTTCATACCAGAGTCAAGTCAAAATATCAATTATAAACATAAAGAAATTCTCAAGATGTGGAATAGAGATGATCTTAAGAGTAAACTTGAAGAATCATTAAAGTATCATTTTCCAGATCACAAGTGGGAGTGAAAAAAAGAATGAAACTAGAAACACTAGCAAAAACAGCATCCAAGATAGACTCATTTCTCTCATCAAGACTATCTGGAGAACCTAGAGATCTATACCAAGCAGCAAGTTATTTGATTGATCATGGAGGAAAAAGATTGAGACCACATATGGTCATAAAAAGCTGTCAACTCTTAGGGGGGACTGTAAAGCAGGCTATACCTGCAGCTGCTGCAATTGAAATGGTACATAATTTCACATTGGTACATGATGATATCATGGACAATGACGAAGTAAGACATGGTGTACCTACAGTTCATGTGAAATTTGGAATGCCAATTGGAATTCTTGCAGGCGATTTATTATTTTCAAGGGCATTTGAAACTATTTCAAAACCTTATCTTCACAAGTCCAAAGAAGTTGGTTTGAATCTTGTAACCACATTAGCAAAAGCATGTACAGATGTGTGTGAGGGTCAAGCACTTGACATTAGCATGGCAAAATCAAATAAAATACCAAATGAAAGTCAATACATCAGGATGATTGAGAAAAAAACATCGTCATTATTTGTAGCATCATGTGCAATGGGAGCAATAACTGCAAACAAAAATTTTTCTGACGTGATAAGACTATCCACATTTGGAAGAAATCTAGGAATTGCTTTTCAGATAATCGATGATCTAATTGGAGTAGTAGGTGATCCCAAGATTACAAGAAAACCCGTAGGAAACGATATCAGAGAAGGAAAGAAATCACTTCCAATTTTAATGGCAATTAAAAAAGCAGACAACCAAGAAAAGAAGATAATCCTTAATGCATTTGGTAATTCATCAGTTTCAAAAAGCGAAGTAGAAAGAGCCATTTCTACAATTTCTGCTCTTGGCATAGAAAAAACAATAAAACAAAAGGCAACATATCATTCCAACGCAGCCAAGAAATCCATATCAATATACGATGGACCTGCAAAAAAAGAACTACTCTCTTTGCTTGATTTTGTTGTAGAGAGGAGTCTTTAATTGGATGACGAATTAAAAAGAGTAATTCGAGGAATCGCTCTTCTTAATGCATCTGAACATGATGGAAAAACTAGAAACGATTCAATAATTTCTAAAGTAATCGGTACTAAACCAGAACTTCGTTCCAGAATCAAAGACGTTATTCCACTTATTTCACAGGAAGTAATTGATGTTAACAAATTATCAGTAGAATCTCAAAAAGAGGAACTTGTAAATAAATATCCAGAATTACTAATAGTAAAACCAAAACAGGAGAGAGTAGGTCTTCCACTTCTTGAAGGAGCAGAGCAAGGCAATGTAATTACACGTTTTCCTCCTGAACCCAACGGTTATCCACACATTGGACATGCAAAGGCATCGATAATTGATGAAGAGTATGCAAAAATGTACGGAGGTAAACTTATTTTAAGATTTGATGATACAAATCCAGAGAAGGAACGTCTAGAGTACTATGCGGCAATTAAGGTTGGTCTAGATTGGCTTGGTGTAAAATATGATCTTGTAAAAAATACATCTGATGACATGGAGATCATTTACAAAAAAGCTAGAGAACTCATAGATTCTGGTGATGCGTATGTTTGCACATGTGATAAGGAAACAATTAGCAAGAACAGGAGAGAGATGTTATCCTGTAAGTGTAGAGCAGGAGATCTCAATCAAAATGTCACTCGTTGGAATAAAATGTTTGATAAATTCAAACCAGGGGAAGCCATTGTTAGATTTCGCGGAGATATGAACTCAGAGAATACAGTTATGCGAGATCCAACCTTATTAAGAATAATAGATGAATCACATCCAATCCATAAGGACAAGTACAGAGTTTGGCCAAACTATGATTTTGCAGTTTCTATTGAAGACAGTATTGATGGAATAACTCATGCGTTTAGAACTAAAGAATACGAACTGCGAACTGAACTCTATTACACACTTTTAGACAAACTTGGTATGCGTAAACCGAAGATGATGGAGTTTTCAAGGTTAGAGTTTGAAGGAATGCCTGTTTCTAAAAGAGTACTAAAACCTCTAGTAGAAGAGGGAAAAGTATCTGGATTTGATGATCCTAGACTTCCTACTCTTGAGGGGTTACGTAGAAGAGGTATAGTTCCCGAAGCTATTAGAAAATTTGTTATTTCTCTTGGCTTTACTAAATCAGATACTTTACCACCATTTGAAACACTTGAATCATTTAATCGAAAAATAATAGACCCTACAAGTGTAAGACTATTCATTGTTTTTGAACCAGTAAAATTAACAGTGATTAACAACAATCTTACCGAGATTGAGATTTCAAATCATCCACAAAATGATATGGGTAAAAGACGAATTAAGATAGACGGAAATTTTTTCATAGACGGTAATGACTCCAATACATTGAAAATCGGCGATGAAGCAAGATTATTAGAATTATATAATATAAAAATAACAAAGATAGGTTCAGAAATAGAAGGAGAGATTACCAGTAGTAATTACAAATCAGATATTCCTAAAATTCAATGGATCCCAAGAAATAATCCGGTAAACATAGAAGTCTTGATACCAAATATGCTCTTCATAAATGACCAATTTAATGAAAATAGTCTAGAAGTTAGACAAGGTATTACCGAACAATACTACTTAGAGTTAAATGTGGGAGCAGAAATTCAGTTCATGAGATTCGGATATTGCAGAAAAGATTCTGCAAATCAAGCGATATACACTCACAAGTGAAGAAAATGAAGATTGCAAGATTACTTAGACAAAATATTGAAACATATGCCATTGTTAACGGGGAAAAGGTTTTGACAAGAGAAAGTATGACATCACAGACTGGAATTCCTATACCGCAGAGTATCAAAGATTTTTTATTTGATGGATGGTATGATGAAATAAAGACTAATGCAAAAAATCTAAGTTATAATGAGAATTTATCTGATTTCAAATTTCTTCCTCCCATTCCAAATCCATCTAAAATAATTTGTTTAGCATTTAATTACAAAGATCATGCAAAAGAGCAAAATTTGATTCCGCCGGATGAGCCAGCCATAGTTATCAAACCAAGAACAACACTCAATGGAGCTACATCTGACATAATTTGTCCGTCATTTGTCTCAAAGCTTGATTATGAAATAGAGCTTGCAGTAATAATCGGTAAAGACTGTAAGAACATATCAGAAAAAGAGGCAAAAGAAGCAGTTTTTGGATACATGGTTCTAAACGATGCTTCTGCACGAGACATACAAGCGAAGGACAAACAGTTTACCAGAGCAAAGGGTTTTGATACTTTTGCACCTTGCGGTCCTTGGATAACCACTGCAGATGATATACCCGATCCACAAAATCTCAAAATGATAACCAAAGTAAATGGAGACATTAGACAGAATTCTTCAACATCAAATATGCATCTAAAGGTCTATTCCATTGTATCATTGCTAAGTAAGGCGATGACATTGGAAAAGGGTGACATCATATCTACCGGCACTCCTGCAGGAGTTATGCTCAACAAGCCAGATGCCGTCTTTTTGAAGGATGGTGACAAGATAGAGATGGAGATCGAAAATCTGGGCAAATTGCAAAACACTGTAAAATTCGTGTAATTCTAGATTCTGAAGTTCTAGAACCGGCATTAAAATTATTAAGAGTTAAAATTTCTTAGTAGGCATGGGAAAGATAATTGTTGGAAAAGTGAGTGATTTCATCCCAGGCAAAATACAGAAGATTACAATAGACGGGAAGGATGTACTTGTTGCGAATATCGATGGAACTTATTATGCAGTTAATGACACATGTACACATGCAGGAGCAAGTCTTTCTGAAGGAAGTTTGGATGGAACAATTGTAACATGTGGATGGCATGGAGCAAAATTTGATTGTAAGACAGGTAAGCTTTCTTCTTTTCCTGCCAAGATAAAAGACTTGAATTCGTATAAAGTAGTAGTAGAATCAGAAAATATCTTTGTAGAAGTATAATGCAAACTTTATAAAATAAGCACAATTAGCATAGCTTAGATGTTACAATGGTCGAAAAAAATGATCCAAATATTGACACTTTAAACACGGCCATCACTACTCTAGTTGAAATTGCAGCAAATCCTTCTACTCCAAGAAACATCAAGAAAGATTTGACAGACTTAATTGCAGAATTAAAAAAGCAAAATTCTCCTGTTTCAGTAAGAGCAGCAAATGCCATAAGCGCTCTTGATGACATATCGCAAGACCCTAACATGCCATCATACGTCAGAGTTACATTGTGGCAGGCAGTTTCTGCTCTAGAAAGAATAAGAGAATAAATTTAGTGTAGATTATCATCATTTAATGAAAATTGAAGATTACCTATCATCACTTCCAAGTTCTATAATCAGTGGCGAGGATGTGGAATTATCAGATAATACATTAAGAGAGATCTTTCGATTTGCAGAACTGACCGAAAATGATGTATTTTACCATCTAGGATGTGGTAGTGGTAACAGTATCACAATATCTTTACAAGAATTCAAGGTAAAGAAAGCAATCGGTATTGATAATAATAAAGACAAGATAGAACATGCACAAAAACTTCTTGAGGAAAAGCATATTTCAAATGGATCATTTAGATGTCAAAATGTCACAGTTTCTGATATTAGTGATGCTACTGTAATACTTTTTTGGTTTTCAGATCAGAAGGTAATTGAAAAAATGATCTCAAAATTTGAAAGTCTCAAACCTGGATGTAAAATAATAACCATATGGGGGCCTCTTACCGGATTCATGCCAAATAAAGTAGATTTTCCATATATTCTAAATGTCACACCATTCAAGAAAGCAGAATCTCTCCGAGAACAGATGCTTTCAATATTCAGTACTGATTGTATTGATTTCGCTGTTGCATGGGAATTTGCTGATAGATATTCAAAAGCTATCGGCTCAAAGAATTCCCAAAATGACAGGTTTCTAACCATACTTCAGACGCTTGTAATATGGATAAACGCAAAGAATTTGGGCATCGCATGTGGAGAAGATATACCAGATCCTGTAAAGAGTGATATTGGAATTCTCAAGACTTTTTTCAATATAGAAGTTGAACATCTAATTGATCACTAGACTGAATTATCAGTCATGTTTTTATTTGGAAATGTCGTTATGAGACATATGATGCAAGAAAGAATCAACATCAACGTATCAGCTACTGATTATGAAAATACCAGTAAAGCAATCATATCAACATTGAGCAATGCCGAGAAGATGGTTCATGGTGAAAACGACTTTGTAGTAACAGATTCAGAATTTGCTTTTGGATGGCATTTTTACGTGGTTTGTGTCAACAGATCACTTGTAAAACGGTTGTCTGATCAAATGGGACCAGATTTTGAAAAGATAAAGGGGAAAGGTTTGGACCACAAGTTTTTGACTTGGTTAAATGACAGGGTTAGTCAAAAGAACTTGAAGGTAAAACTAGCCATCAAGGAAGAGATGGAATCAAGTAAATTTGGGATATTTTAAAAATATCAATTATGAAAGTTTAACAAATAAACAAAAAAAGGCCCTTGAGGGGAATCGAACCCCTGTCCGGGGATCCACAGTCCCCTATACTGGCCACTGTACTACAAGGGCCACATAAGGAAAATCGTTTTCAATCCAGTATTAATCTTAACTCAACTGTATAGATACCACTTTTAGGATATACGAGTACTTGTTTTTGCTACAATCAGAGATATTTTAGGGATTAATGATTCCTCTGCCTATTATTTTTCCTTCTTTTAGCATTGTTAATGCTTCTGTTGCCTGATTAAGTTTGAACTTGTTTGATATCATTGGCTTGATTATTCCTCTACGAGCAAGGGAAATTAATTCAATCATATCAGTCATAGAACCTGTGTATGACCCCATCAACTTGTATGCCCTAGTAGGCATAGTTACAAGATTCAATTGCAAAGAACCGCCAAAAAGACCTACAAGAACAACACGAGCTCTACGTCGCAGAATTTGCATATCTGTTTCTACTGATTTTGTTGCATTGACAAAGTCAATTACAGCATCAGCGCCTAAATTACCTGTTAATTCCATTATAGATTTTACAGGATCTTCCTTGGAGGAATTGATAGTAATATCTGCACCACTTTGTTTTGCTACTTTTAATTTATCATCATTAACATCTAATGAAATTATTCTTGCACCACTAATTGCTTTAGCCAATTGAATGCCCATCAATCCAAGTCCTCCTGCACCTACAATAACTACATTGTCAGATGGGTTTAGTTTTGCAGTTTTAATTGCACCATAAGCAGTAAGAGCAGAACACGTCGACGGCGAGCCGCGCGAGCCGGTCGTCGAGTTCCTGCGCGCTCGCGACCGCGCCCGGAAAGTCCGCCTCGCGCCGGAGCGCCCGGAGCCCTATCACAGCCTCCTGCACCGTGGCGAGTTGGTCGCCGCCGACCCCTAACGCGAGCGCACGTTGCAACCGCCTGTCCGCCTCGCCGAACCAGCCTGCCGTGCGGCTCAGGAGGGCAGGGTCGCCCGCCTCGCCGTAACGCAGCGCGGCGAGACGCGCGCGCGTCAGGGCGGTGCTCGCCCCGCGCAGTTCGCGGCTCAGGTCGACCGGCGTCCGCCGCCGCGCCGCGATGATGACCTCCGCGACCTCCCGGTGCCAGCGGCTAAAAATCGCGTCAACGTCGGCTAACGCCCCTTTGCTGCGCGCCTCGGGGAGCGCGCCTTGGAGGGCCGAGAGCGCCGCGCCGAACTCGCCGCGGCTCCGGCGCCGGATTATGCATATGTGGCATGCGACATGACCGGATCGTTTGTTACTTACAACGGGGGAAAATCATGGAGAATGTTTTCATTGCTCGGACCGGTTAAGTATTTTGTTCTTGATCCGGTTGATCCGGATGTTGCTTATGCAAAATCCATTGCCCTTTTTAAAAGCACCGACCGCGGAAAAACATGGAATATAGTATATCCTGTCCCTTCTGAAATTAAAGGGATTGTTTCAAAAGGCGACCATGCGGAAGAGAGGATTATTACCAGCGACAGTACCAGAAGGAATGTGATGGCACTGGCTGTCGATCCTGAAAATTCAATGATATTGCATGCAGTAATCTCGATCAATAATGCTCCGGGCTACTACACATCTCATGATCAGGGAGGTCATTGGGCAAAAGAAAAAGAGCTGGAACAGGAGGCTAAGAATATTTTTATCGTTCCCTCCTCTCCAAAAGAAAACCGGACTATTTACATTACCTGTAATAACTCAGTTATTGTGAGAGAAAACGGGAACTGGAATACCAATCCCGGACCAGCAGGTGTAAATAATCTTAACGAGTTCTCTGCCGGCTTTGACAAAACAGAGAACAAATTTATAATATATGCCATTTCAGGGAAATCCTATTTCAATCCTGATGGTGATCCTTCCGGAATTTATTATACCGAAGACGGAGGTAAAACCTGGGAAAACAGGCAGGATGGTATTCTTAAAATGCGACCTGAAAATGCAGTATTGCCTGAATGGAGAGCTGTTGCAACAAGTGCTAATAATCCGGAAGTAGTATATGTTTCCTATGCCGGATCTAATTGTAGCAAATGATACAATTTGTATCGGAGTTGCCAAAAGCGAGGATTATGGAAAAACCTGGAACCTGGCATGGAAAGACAGGCTTATAAAAGGGGGTGACCACTATTCTCCAAACTATAAAAAGGGATGGATTGATGAACGGTTCGGACCTACATGGGGAGAGAATCCCTTTTCAATTGCCGTGTCTCCTTCCAACCCTGACATTTGTTATACAACTGATTTTGGAAGGACAATAAAGACCGCGGATGGAGGAAAAACCTGGGAACAGCTATACACGAACAGGAAAGAGGGAGCAGGATGGATTTCCAGGGGACTGGAAGTCACAACAGGATACACAATAGTTTCTGATCCTTTTGATATAAAACATATGTTCATTGCAAACACTGATATTGGATTGATGGAAAGCAATGACGGAGGTGAAAGCTGGATGAGCGCTACAGTCAATAACGGAATACCACGCAAATGGATAAACAGCACCTACTGGCTGACTTTTGATCCTGAAGTGAAAGGAAAAGGCTGGGCTGTAATGAGCGATGTTCATGATCTTCCCAGACCCAAAATGTGGAGAAGAAGAGGAATTGAAGGCTATGAAGGAGGGATACTTGCAACAGAGGATGCAGGTAAAACATGGAAGCCTGTAAGCAGTGATATCGGTGAAGCTGCAATTACACATATTCTTATTGATCCGTGCAAGTAACAAAGAGAACCGAACTATTTATGCATGCGCTTTTGGAAAAGGAGTCTATAAATCGGTCGATGGAGGTAAATCCTGGACACTGAAAAACAAAGGTATTGAAGGAAAAGAGCCATTTGCATGGAGAATTGAAAGGAATGATAAAAACGGTGAACTCTTTCTGGTTGTTTGCAGACGCAGTGATGACGGAAGTATCGGAAATGAGCTTGACGGAGCCGTTTACCGTTCTGCAGACGGAGCTGAATCGTGGACAAAAATGAAACTTCCGGAAGGTACAAACGGACCAATGAGCCTGGTCACAGATCCTGAAAATAATGACCGGCTGCTCCTT
This sequence comes from uncultured Nitrososphaerota archaeon, assembly GCA_963722115.1. Classification (GTDB taxonomy): domain Archaea; phylum Thermoproteota; class Nitrososphaeria; order Nitrososphaerales; family Nitrosopumilaceae; genus Nitrosotalea. The sequence continues at coordinate 6,421 of CAVRLU010000009.1, read as the reverse complement.
TCAGCATGGGGAAGATCCACTCCCGGACAATTCTCGCCGGATACAGGGGGAGGAATCTTTCTCTCAGAAGATAATGGTGCAAGCTGGAAACAGGTACTTCAAAAGGATCAGCATATTCATGATATCACATATGATCCCCGCAACAACACTTTCTATGCCTGCGGCTTTAACGGATCGGCATACCGCTCAGAAGATCAGCGGAGAAACCTGGAACCGGATAAAAGGCTATAACTTCAAATGGGGAAAAAGGGTGGATCCCGATCCTGCCGATCCTGATAAAGATATATATTATAACCTTTGGAGGAGGTGTATGGCATGGACCTGCAAAAGGAGATGCAAATGCCACTGAAGATATTGTAACTCCTGTTCTCACCTATTAAACCAGTAATAAAATCTAATCCTTAATTTTCACTTCATAATAATACAATGATTAAAATCAATCAGATCCACCTGAAAAAATTCACTGTTCTTCACAATGGCTGTCTTTTGCCTTTTATTAAATGGCAATGCTCAAAAGAAAAGTCAATGTTTCACAAATCACTCACGGGAAAACCAGTCATAACCGCTAATATTAAAGCTTTAATAGACCTAACACTGAAACAGCCCTATGATAAGCTTAATACAGATTGGTTCGGGACTATCCAGGCTGAAGCTATATTAAGGTGGGCAAAAAAGGGTTATCCTGAAGGAACTCAATATGTTGAAAAATGGCTTAGCTATCACATTGAACATGATAATAAACTGAGTGATGAAGAATACTTAAATACTTATCAGTGGAAACAAAGCCAGAATTATAAGGGAAGGAGTGCTTCCGTTTCTCTCTTTATGCCGGCACATTAGGAGTTTCATTCCCATGTTTTGTATTATATCAGCAAACAAAAAATGAAGATGCCAAAAATGTTTGCCTTTCGGTTGCTGACGCCATACTGCATTATTCTGCACGCGATCGCTTTGGCTATATGGCTCATGATGATTTCGACTATTATAAATGGTGTATCCCTGATGTAGGATATTTTTCTGTCAGGGGTATGGCTGATGCTTCAGCCCTTGTTGATAAAAACACAGCAGAGGTGTTTTTAAAGAATGCAGTATTTCAGACAAAGACATCAATAAACCTTTTTTATGATCCTGAGAAAAAGTTGACCAGAACAATTTACCTGGAACAAAAAGAACCAGGAAAAACATACTGGTGCAGAGCTTCGGGATGGATGGTTTATACACTCACTGCTCTATTGCGCCATCTGCCAAAAGATCACCCGGATTATAAATATTTTACTGATACATTTTGTCAGATTGCAGATGGACTGGTAGCCCGGCAGGGCCCGAACGGAGGCCTGCATGTCTGGGTGGATGACCCTGACTCTCCTGAAGAGGTTACATCAACTGCAATGACTGCAGGATGTATCCAGGAAGCAATGGATAAAGGATGGATTCCTGAAAATTACAATAATTATGTTCAAAAAGCCTGGAAGTTTATTTCAGGGTGTGTATCTGAGGATGGCAAAGTAAAGAATGCATATACAGGCTGGGCAATACCTGCAGAACAAAAACAATTGAAGATGGATGAGGCTTATCTGGGTTTTATTCCCGGTATGGTCCTGCTGGCTGCTGCACAGATCCTGAATTAAAGATGATATTCAACACCGTTACAAGAGCATATTTTCACTACTTTTAATTCGGAAACAGGTACTACTAAGTAATCACATATATACTCGGTGACATTAAGCCCAGAAATATAATTAATCTGATATTCTTATGAAAATTTTATGCTATATCGTCGTATTAGCCTTACTTCTAACCGGGTGCAAACAAAAATCATCTGTTTATTCTGCAAACAATTCAATGCAGACAGATACTGCCAGATTTCCTGCTGAACTCACCGATTTTATTGCTTATCAAAAATAATCCGGTCTTTTCAGGTACCGGAACAGACACATGGGATCAGAAGATCCGGGAAAGAGGATATATCCTTCGTGAGGATGGCATTTATTACCTGTGGTATACAGGATATAAGGGCGATGAGACTGTTGAAAAACATCTTGGACTTGCCACTTCACCCGACGGAATAACACTGGACAAAATATAAGGATAATCCAATTTACGATTCGGGCTGGGTGGAGGATATGTCAGTAATAAAACATGACGGCACATATTATCATGTTTGCAGAGGGAAGAGGAGATACTGCCCATATGATGACTTCAACCGACCGGATCCACTGGGAAGAGAAAGGTCCGCTGGATATTCGCTTATCAGACGGCAGACCTCTCACCAAAGGAGCATTCGGAACTCCTGCAATATGGTATGAGGATGGCAAATGGTATCTCTTTTATGAGAGGGACGACCTCGGGATCTGGCTTGCAGTCTCATCAGACATGAAAGTCTGGACCAATATACAGGATGAACCTGTTATAAAGATGGGTCCTGAAATATATGATCAGTTTGGGGTCGCCATGGACCAGATTATTAAATACAATGGCAGATATTACGGCTATTATCATGCTACGGAATTCAAGGACTGGCATGAATGGACCTCATGCGTGGCAGTGTCTGAAGATCTGATCCACTGGACAAAATACCCTAAAAATCCGATTATGAGGGAAAACAAATCAAGCCCGGTACTTGTATCTGACGGAGAGAAGTACATACCTGTATTACAATGCATCCTGATGTCTGTGTCCATTATTCCGAAAAAATGAATGTAAACATTCGCCATGACGCTCAGCCCAGTCTATCGCAATGACATGACAACCCCTGGTGACAATAAAATATCTCAGATTATGCACATTAAATAACTTAATTAAACTCACAAATGCAAAAAAACCCTTTATCCAGATTGTTGATGGCCCTCGGAATTTTAATTCCAGTCATCATTTTTACCCTTGTCTCATGCAGCAAACCCTCAGGTATAGAGAGGGTCTGGGCTGTTGATGACGGTGAAAAAATAAAGCAGGAAGATATAACCAATCCTCTTGCTTCAGATGAGAAATAACAGTGTCTGGAAGAACAACACGTCAATATTTTTGGAGGCAGGAATGAAATTGTTGCTTTTCAGCTGATAATTCAGGCTGATACAACGGGTGCAAAAAATGTAAATGTTTCAGTCAGCGATCTGATAAACGGCATCTCCAAAATTCCCGGCTCTGCAACCGGACCTGCAGATCCTTTCGACTACAGGGGAAGGAACACAGAACTCTTTACCGAGCATTATCTGAACATGATAAAACGTTCACCGCCTCTCTGGTTTTTTGCAGACAGCTCTGCTCCATCAGCTTATTATACCGGATGGGTTCCCGATTGTCTGATACCATTCTCCGCAGCTCCGGGCAAGGGAGGTGCTCCTTTCCCTGTCGCAGCTGATAAAAACCAGGCTGTATGGGTCGACATACTGATCCCCGCGAATGCTTCTCCCGGCAGTTATATCGGGAAAGTGACAATCACAGAGGAAGATAAAGTATTTAAAACCATACCGATCAATCTGACAGTCTATGATTTTACCCTTCCCGATTCATCACATATGAAGACTATGTTCGGCTATTCTCCGGGGGAAATTGCCCGACGCCACAATGTATCAAGGGGAAGCAAAGAATACTATGATCTTGAATTGAAATATAACCAGCTGGCTCACAGGCACAGGTTTGACCTTGTAATGGAGGTTTCAAACCTGAATGACATGACAAATACTTACAAAAGGTATTTTACAGGCGAAACATATTCGGCTGAAAAGGGTTATGCCGGTCCAGGTAAAAATATCGGTAATACAACCTTTTCAATAGGTTATGGCGGCGATTTTCCTGAAGAGTATGGAGGCAGCGTCGATAAGATGAACAAGGCTGACTGGTGGAAAGGGTCAGATGCATGGGAGAGCTGGTTCATTAATAATGCTCCCGGAGTTGAACGTCACAAATACCTCTATCCCGATGAGCCTGATTTCAAAGGACCTGATAATGCAAAAGGAACCGGGTCAATCGATACAATAAAAATGCAGGCTAAATGGACACACACCAATCCCGGTCCGGGGAAAAACATTCGCACCTTTGTTACAAACAAAATAAGACCTGATCTGAAGGGACAAGTCGATTTCTGGTCAATATCCGCCCAGGAGTGGGTTATCGCCCTTACACCTGAAGAGGTAGCTTCAGAAAAAGCACTTGGACGGAAGTTCGGGATATATAACGGCTTCCGCCCGGGAATGGGTGCGGTTGTAAGTGATGCAGATGCAGTTGAATTCAGGGTAATGCCATGGATAGTCTGGAAATATAATATTGACCAGTATTTCTACTGGTCAACAACCTTCTGGAGAAAACTTGATGTATTCACCAATCCCCTGACATATGAAGACCGGATAAACGGTGACGGAACATTCCTCTATCCCGGACAGGATGCCCTCTTTCCTGATCAGGACAGAAACCTGGCAGGACCTCTCTCATCCGTAAGAGCAAAAAACTGGCGAAGCGGAGCACAGGATTACGAATATTTGTGGCTTGCAAAAAAGATGGGGCTTGAAAAAGAGATGAAGGCAATTCTCGATAATTGTGTTCCAACAGGAGTATGGGAAGCAAAATCACAAAAAGATGTCAGCTGGTCCTCCAGGGGTTACAAATTTGAAGAATACAGGAAACAACTGGCTGAACTGTTATCTTCGGTTCTCAGGGCAAATAGATGAAAATAATCAACGAAACAATATTCATGAAATACCCGCCATCTTTTAGAAAGCCTTGTGAAAATAGCTATAGTGGCTTTCTTAATGGTCCAGTGTTCTGATAAGACAACCAATAATCCTCCTGATGAGCTACTGACTGTATAATTACAGACAAAGCAAAACTGGAGGAGATCACATATATTTCCGTCTGATAATCCTCTTAACAGAAATATATCACAGGATCCCGTTGACAGTCGTTCGGATGCAATTATAGCCCTCATTGGCTCTCCCGGATTAAAGGCCGATTTTGGAAGCGGCCTGTGGGAAGGTGCACCTATCGGTATACCCTTTATTCTTGTATGCAACAGTCAGTCAAAGATCCCGGTTACCTTCCGCGGGAACGATTATGATGACAATTATGGAAATGAAAGTGATCCCGGTCCTTACCCTGTTCCGCTCACAGCACCAGTTGAAGGAAACGGTGCGGGCGACAGTCACGTACTCACCGTTGACCTGGATAATAAAGTTTTATATGAGCTGTATAATGCCAGCGTTGGTAATAATTCGTGGGAAGCCTCCGGCGGTGCAGTCTGGGATCTGAAAATTAATGACACCAGGCCACCCGGATGGACATCAGCCGATGCTGCAGGACTTCCAATCCTGCCTCTTCTCATTCGTTATGATGAGGTTGCAACAGGCACCATTGATCATGCAATCCGCTTTACACTCAGTAAAAGCAAGGTGATGCGTGGATATACGTCACCTGCAAGCCACATGGTCAGTGGAACAAACAGTGATGCGTCGGCTCCTACTCCGATGGGACTTCATCTTCGGCTTAAATCGGGTTTCGATGTTTCTGGATTTTCTGTGACCAACCAGGTGATTTTGAATGCAATGAAAAACTATGGGCTAATACTTGCTGATATAGGATCTGATTTATTCATCACAGGTGCTCCGGATGACCGCTGGAATAATGATGATCTCAGTGAATTGAAAAGTGTTAAGGCGACTGACTTTGAGGTTGTGCAAATGGGTGATATAACTACAAAATGATAATTATGGACAGAGGTCATCTTGAATATCAAAAGGTCCTTTATGAAGAACTTACCCCGGCAGAATTCCGCATGCGCCTGGCTGATACACCTGTTGCCTACCTTCCATTAGGCACACTCGAATTCCATGGAGAACATCTTCCACTGGGTTCTGACGGGATACAGCCATCAGAATTCTTCATGGAAGTGGCAGCTGAGTTCGGAGGGATTGTTTTGCCTCCTCTTTTCCTGGGACCCGACAGGATGGATGAAACCGGCGGTGTCGAATATTATGGTAAGGACAGGGGAAACTCTCCTCAGGCTGCCGGCCAGCAATACGAGAGGCAGATCCTTACCGGAAGTGCATACTGGATACCGGATTCATTCTACATATCTATTATTGAGAATATCTTAAAACAACTTAAACGGCAGGGTTTCAGGATACTTGTGGCACACGGACACGGACCCTCGACAAATCAGATCATATACAATATTCAAAAATGGGAAACCGAATTTGAGATGAAGATCATCCATCTCTGGGGTTCAGAAAACGATGAATGGGATGGTTTTATGTCGGACCATGGAGCAATGCTTGAGACCTCAATTATGATGAAATACCGGCCGGAGCTGGTCCATATTGAGAACCTCCCGGAAGATCCTGATACCTGGCCTGTCGGAATAAGAGGTTATGATCCCCGCTAAATATGCCAGTACTGAAAAAGGTGAGGAGATGGTCAGGATACATAAACA
>CAVRLU010000008.1:0-15378 GCA_963722115.1 uncultured Nitrososphaerota archaeon | reverse complement strand
ATATCGTGTTATTTCTAGTCTGATGTGGGCCTTGGAAGTTATTGGGGCGAAGTCCTCGATGTCTTGGAAAAAATAATCCCTGTCTATGATAAAGTTAATTCTTTAATTTCGCTTGGAAGAGATTCTGAGTTTCGTCAACGAGGAATTAGAGGAAGAATAAATCCGGGAGATCATATACTTGATGCAGGATCTGGTTTTGGAAACATGTCAAAGACAGCATCCCAGATCTGTGGTAATGATCTGGACATAACTTTGTATGATCCATTAAGACCAATGCTAAAAAATACTAGTAGATTATTTTCTACAACTCCTAAACTAACATGTGGCGTCTTTGAACATATTCCATTTCGTGACGAACAGTTTGATGCAGTACTTGCTGGTTACTCACTTAGAGATGCAATTAACCTCAGAATAGCAATATCTGAAATACATCGCGTATTGAAAAAAGGTGGAAGATTTGTTATTGTTGATCTTGGCAAACCTGATAATCCGATAATTAGAGCAGGGGTTTCGTTTTACCTTAGAGCGATACTTCCTATATTGGCAGTCATAGGTGGAGGAAGACTTGGCCTCAAGTTTGCTACCCTGTATGGCACCTACAAACTTTGGCCCCAGAATAAAAAACTCGAGTCACTCCTTCTTGAAAGATTCTCACGCGTAGAATTTGAAAAAGGGATGCTTGGGGGCGCAATTATGGTTGCAGCATACAAGTAAGATGAACAAAAAAGTAATCCTTGTCTATATCATAGCACTAATTGTTGGATTCTCATATGGCATGCACAATCCGGTGGTTCCATTATTTTCTAAAGATCTAGGTGCATCGTACTTTGACCTTGGGATAATTGGATTTTCAAATTTTATTCCTTACATGTTTATTCCACTCTTTGTAGGATTATTACTTGACAGATTCAACAAGGGCATTCTTCTTTCTCTAGGATTAGTAATTGATACATTATCGATCTACCTGCTATCTGTAGCAGACTCTGTACCCCAAGTTATAATATTTAGAACACTGGTTGGAGTTGCACATTCATTTTTCTGGCCTCCATGTGAATCAATTATCTCACAATCTACCACTCCCCAAAATCGTGTAAAGGCAATATCTCAATTCATGGCATTCTTTGTTGCAGGTCTTATGATTGGACCTCTAGTTGGTTCATTTTTGCTTGAACACTTTGATGTTTCATATAGAATACTTTTCCAGATTGCTGCATTTGCAATTGCAACCTCGCTAGTGTTTTCACTTGTGTTATCCAAAAATGGCAAGACAACTCATGCTGGAATCATATCTATTACATCTGCAAAACATTTGATAAAATTTCCAACAGTGATTGCCATTTTATTATTTTGTAGTGTAAGTTTTGGTGTCTTTTTGGCAATAATTCCAGCATATATGAGTGAGAGAATAATATCTGAATCAAACATTGAATTACTCTTTTTTGTTTTTGGAATCTCTCGTCTTGTTTCATTATTTGCATCTAATTTTCTTATGAAAAAATTTCTTTCTAGTTTACTGCTAGTTGTATTATCAATATCTGCTGGAATGCTTGTACTATTTTACTCTCATTCTATGGTAGAGTTTAGCATAGCAGTACTCTTACTTGGATTTGGATTTAGTGTGTATTTCCCACTAACATTTGAGATTATAATGAGAAAGGCAAAAGAAAATGCAGGAGCATTAATCGGTGCATATGAGGCAACCTTTGGAATAGGATGGGCCTTTGGACCTCTTATAATAGGCATAATTGCCAACTCATTTGGAAGCTCAATTCCATATCTTATTTTGTCTATAAGTGGACTATTTGTGTTGGGATTTGTTTTTTTCAAGAAAAAAGAAGTCGTTCTGGTCTAAAGCTTTAATTTTAGAAACAGGTTCAATAATTACATGTTTGACTTTTCACTAAATATCATAGGTAATGATTGGATAATGATTGCCATTGTTGTATTGGCGTTGTTACTTGGAACAAAACGACTGCCTGATGCAACAAAAAAACTTGCAAGAATTATGGCTCAATATGATAAAACAAAAAATATGGTTCAAGAAGAAATTCAAAAAGCCAAAGGGGAGTTTAACATCAATGTTTCAGGTCCTGTCATGTCGGAGAGACAAAAACTAGAGACACTTGCCAAGTCCTTGGGAGTTAACACTGAAGGTAAAACAGATGATGATCTACACAATTTGGTAAATGCCAAGCTTGGCGGATCTGTAAAACCCGATCAGGATAATACATCAAAGCAGTAAGCAAAAACCTCAACAAATTTAAATACAATATATAGTCAGACATATCGGTAAAGATTGACTAAAATCGATCCTTGGCAAAATGCACTCAAACAACTTGCAGATGCTGCAAAAATTTTAAAACTTGATGCTGGAATTCACGAGATGCTTGCAAACCCAAAAAAAATTCTTATAGTTTCACTGCCAGTAAAGATGGATGATGGTAGAATCAAGGTATTCACAGGTTATAGATCACAACATAATGACTTTAGAGGACCACACAAGGGAGGAATAAGATATCACCCAGATGTTACAATCGAAGAAGTAAAAGCACTATCAATGTGGATGACTTGGAAATGTGCAATTGTCGATGTTCCATTTGGAGGAGGTAAGGGAGGAATCATTTGTGATCCAAAGAGACTCTCAGCAGGAGAAAAAGAGAGAATGACAAGAAGATATGCATATGCAATATCTGAGATAATTGGACCAGGCAAAGATGTTCCAGCTCCTGATGTCTATACTACTGGAAAAGAGATGGCACAGATAATGGATGTTTATAGTATGATGCATGGACAAGGAGAACCAGCTGTTATCACAGGAAAACCGATACCCATAGGAGGTTCTCTTGCAAGAAACGTAGTGACCGGACTTGGTGTTTCTTATTGTGTAAGAGAAGGTGCAAAGAAGATTGGATTAAAACTCAAAGGTGCTAGAGTTGTCATACAAGGTTATGGTAATGCTGGAACCTATGCCGCAGAATATATTGAAAAAATGGGCGCAAAGATTATCGGAGTAAGTGACTCTAAAGGTTCTATAGTTAATCTAAAGGGACTTGACTCAAAGAAGGTCCTAGAATATAAAAATAAACATGGAAGTGTTGTTGGATATCCTGGAAGTAAAAGGGTATCAACAGAAGAACTTCTTACTACTCCATGCGATGTTCTAGTACCAGCAGCACTTGAAAATCAAATCACACCACAAATTGCAAGAAACATAAAATGTAAAATAATTGCTGAAGCTGCAAACGGTCCAACAACTCCTGATGCAGATGATGTTTTATTCAAAAATAAAATTATGGTAATCCCAGATATCTTGGCAAACTCTGGCGGTGTATGCATTTCATATCTAGAATGGGTACAAAACTTGCAAAGATACTATTGGACATTTGACGAGGTTGCAAGCAAGATGGAAAATCACATAGTTCGCGGTTTTAACGATACATACACACTATCAAAGAAACACAATGTTGACATGAGAAAGGCAAGTATGGTGCTTGCTGTTGGCAGAGTATTAGATGCATTTGAGGCACGAGGTCTCTGGCCGTAGAAATACCTAATACACAAGATTACGATATTATTTTATGAACAAAGCTTTTGTGGCAATTCATTGTGAGACTGGAAAAGAAAGTCCAGTAATTAGAAAGCTAATGGAAATCAAGGGTGTTTCAGAAGTTACGGGAACCTTGGGACTGTACGATGTAGTGATCAAAGTTGAAGCGTCAAATTCAAAGGAACTTGAAAATATTATAACAAAACAAGTACGTAAGGTTCCAAATGTTCTGACTACGATGACCTTGATGGTAATCTGATTTTTTATTGTTTTAGAAAAACTATTTGAACCATTGTTTACTACAAAACAAACCGGAACTGGATTGGGCTTGATTTCATGCAAGAATATTGTAGAGCAACATGGTGGAAAAATTATGGTATCAAATAACCCAAGTACATTAACGATTATTTTACCAAAAAAATATCATAAGAAGACAATATAGTATTGACTGTATTGTATTGAATAAAAATTAAAGAAATTTCGGAATTTAAGATGTGTTAAATGAATGGCCACAGGAGCAAGACTTGGTTACGTTTGGATTATTGATTTTAAATCCAGCACCCATTAGACTCTCGATGTAGTCAATGTTTGCACCCTTGAGATAGTCAGCACTGTAACTGTCAATTAGCATCTTTACACCATTTTCTTCGATTACAAGATCATCTTCTTCGGCTGCTTTTTCAAATCCCATTCCGTAGGATAATCCAGAGCATCCTCCGCCTTGTACGTATACTCTCAGAAATTGTGGCTTTTCGGCTTCTTCTGCCATAAAAGCTGTTACCTTTTCTGCAGCTTTTGGTGTAATTGTGACCAATTTTGTGGTCTGTGTGTTGCTCATTAAACCTAATTCATGCTTTAAATTATAATAATCTTTTCCTACCGGACATAATAGGAATCAAAGATTAGGTCGAGCTTACTTTTTTGACTTGTTTACGAATGCAGTCATTCGCTCAGATCTGTCTGGATGTGTAAAGCATAGGCCCCATGTGTATAGACTCTAAAGCAAGACCCGTATCAATGTCAGAGTTTCTTCCCTTGTTGATTGCAATCTTTGACATTCTTACTGCCATTGCAGAATTCTGGGCAATCATCTTTGCAATATTCATAGTCTCTTCCATTAATTTTGTAAGCTCTACTACTTTGTTTACTAGTCCCATCTCTTTTGCCTCGTCTGCTTTTACCATTCTTCCAGTAAAGATCAAATCTTTTGCCTGAGAAATTCCAATTATTCTTTGCAATCTTTGAGTTCCACCCCAGCCTGGACATACACCAATTGTTACTTCTGGTTGTCCAATTCTTGCAGTATCTGCAGCTACTCTAATATCACAAGCAAGTGCAAGCTCACATCCACCTCCCAATGCAAATCCGTTGATTGCTGCAATTGTTGGCTTGCTGCAATTTTCAACTGTATAAGTCAAAAGATGACCAAGTTTTGCATAGGTCTCAGATTCTATTGGTGTAATTGTTGACATGTATGCAATATCTGCACCTGCAGAAAATGCCTTGTCGCCTTCTCCTGTAAGAATTACTACCTTGACAGAGTCATCTGTTTCAATTTCTTTGAATACCTTGATGATGTCATTTGCAACATCCATGTTCATTGCATTGAGCTTGTCTGGTCTGTTTACCTTGATTGTACAGATTCCATCTGATTTTGAAACTAGAACTAGGGACATCTCAAGACTCCTTTGGTTTGTGTTTTCCCCACTGGTGCAAAGCAGATGCTGCTGCTACCCAGTTTCGAATATCGTCATAGACTGGAACATTGTGCTTTTCAATTAATCCAGATACTTTGGCTGTGTAAGGACCGCCATTTCCACCTACAAGTAATGGTTTTTTGCCTTGTTTTGAGAACTCTCCAAGATAATCTATGATTGTTTCTTCGAGAGGATCATCTTGGAAGACAAACCATGGCATAACAATGTCGATGTTTGGATCGTCCATGAACTTTTGTATGGAATATCTATAGTCGTCGGCATTTGCTCCTCCAGTTACGTCTGCTGGGTTGCCATTTCCAATTACATATGTTGGAGGATAATGTGCCTTCATTTCTTTGAGTGTTGCCTCTGTTACTTTGCCAAGTTCTAATCCATATTTTTCAAATTGGTCTATTGCACCAATCATTGGACCTGCACCGTTGCTGACTAGAGCAACTCTTGGACCTTTAGCTGCTGGCTGCCATGCTAATACCTTGGCAGCTGAAGCAAGTTCTTGGTAACTTTCTACTGAAATAATTCCAGCTTGTTTGAATGCTCCTTGGATGATTGCATTAGAGCCTCCAAGTGAGCCTGTATGTGAAGCTGCTTGTTTTGCTCCAAGTGCAGTTCTTCCACTCTTCCAGATTAGAACTGGTTTGTGTTTTTCTTTCATTACTTGTTTTGCAGTCTCGATGAATTTTCTTCCATCGCCAAAACCTTCTACATATAATGCAATTACTTTGGTTTGAGGATCATTTGCCAAATACCATATCATGTCTGCTTCATCAACATCTGATCTGTTGCCATAGCTTACCATTTTTGATAATCCAAACGAGTCTGCAGTCTCAAGGAAACTGATTCCCATTGTTCCACTTTGTGACAATAATGCAACTGGTCCAAGCTTTGCACGGACCATTCTCTCTTGGCCTTGGAATGCACAGTCCAGTCTGTTTGCTGCATTGAACATGCCTATGCAGTTTGGACCTATGATTCTGATCTTATGTTGTTCTGAGAGACTCTTAATTTGTGATTCAAAGTCTGCTCTTTCCCCTCCAAGTTCTTTTCCTCCGCCTGATACAATTACGACATTGTGGATTCCTTTCTTGGCACATGATTCAAGAACTGGTGGTGTAACTGACAAGTCAACACATACTACAACTAGATCAACTTTTTCTGGAATTGCTTCAAGTGATGGGTAGCATTTTAGTCCCAAAATCTCTTCTGCTTTAGGATTGATTGGAAATACTTTGCCCGTGTAATCGTGTTTTGCAATGCTATCAAGTACAGAATTTCCTACTTTACCAGGAGTTGCAGATGCACCAACTAGTGCAACTGATTGTGGTGTAAAGAATGTCTCCATAAATTCTATATTTGGTTTTGCAGTAGAGATTGCGTCTTGTTTGATCTCTTTTCTTAGAATTATCTTTGCATCAACTACGTAGTATGATTTTGGATATACTACTATTGGATTGAAATCAATACTGTCAAAGTAATTTGCATTGTCCACACCAATTTTTCCAATCTGGACAATTGCCTTTGCAAGCATGGTCAAGTCAATTGGTTTTGTGCCTCTATATCCTGACAAAATCTTGGAGCCCTTTAGCTCTGCAAGCATTGATTTTGCATCTTCAACTGTAATTGGTAGCATTCTAAATGCAACATCTTTGAATATCTCAGTCAAGACACCACCAAGTCCTACCATTATCACTGGACCAAACTGTGGGTCATTTTGGAGTCCTATGATAAGCTCAACTCCTTGTGGTACCATCTTCTCAAGTAAGATTCCTTTTACTTGGACTCCCTTTTTCTTTGAAAGTCTTGGATACATTTCAAGAAATGCCTTTTTGACATCTTTTTCATTTTGTAGTCCTACCTTTACTCCACCGACGTCACTTTTGTGGAGTATTTGTGGTGAGACTACTTTCATTACAAGTGGAAAACCTAACTTCTTGGCAGCTTTTGCAGCTTCATTTGCACTTTTTACAAGTGCATAGCCTGGAACTTTGATACCGTATTTCTTTAGTACGGATTTTGATAGATCTTCGGTAATTACCTTATGATCTGTTGCAAATGTCTCTTCAAAAATTTTGGTTACTGGATTCAAAAGGATCTCTCCTCTTTATTTTCAGATCGCAATGATGGGATCTGGGTATTTTTGTGTACCATAACGAGATCCGAAGGTCAAAGTGTTTTATATTAAACTTTTGACAGAAATTGAGCTGTTTTTGGTATATGCCGAATTTCTAGCAAGTAATTGAGAGTTTGAATTAATTAAAGTAGCATATGCAAAATAACTGAAATGGTACATATTCCTCTTCAAGAAAATCTGCTTTGTTGGGTATTATTGCAGGAATCATTCTGGTGTCCATGGCAAATGATGAAATATTATTAATACGGGTACAAACGCCATCACAACGAGAATTCGCTCAATTTTGTATGGGTTCTGCCTCCTTGTTTCTGCTATGATTGCCATATTGATATCAACTAAAATAATTCACATAAGACCAAATTGGGCTAATTTCGTAACAGGATTATTAGCAACAGCTATACACTAATCAACATTACATTTCTAACAATCTTGCCACAAATATTTACGTGGATTAAGATTTAATATCTGCTAATCTAGGATCCAAAAAACTTTGTTGCGGTAGGTAGTTGGATAAGAATTACGGTAGCAATTATGGTTATGGTCATTGTTATGTAGAGAAGAATGTGGCCAAGTTTCTTATTAGATGTTCTACCAATCACACCATCAATAAATAAAGCACTTGAACAAAGTACTGATAAGAATACATAATTGCTCGAGTCTTCATTTGCTACCTGTGCTTGCTGTAAATCCAAGTTAGTCCTCGCTTCAAATTGTTGAGCCAGTAAAACATGTGTTCTGTTATATTCTGACATGATAAACGGAGATGATGGAGCATTTGGATTTTTCAAAGGATCTGTTTGAAGCCATGCATCTACTGCTACTTTCATTTCTGGGGTAAATCGTTCATAATAGAAATTACTAAGATTCTGTTCATTTCTAATTAATGCATTAGAGTATTGGGTAAATGCCATGACATCTATAGTAGTTGACTGTCCCTGTGCCAATTCCTCCTTTGCAGTCTGTAAACTATCCTTGTTTACCTCTCGGAGTAGAAATGTCTGAACTCCACTCCACAAATGAGCCTCATAAGAACTGTATGAGATTGCAACCATGATTACTCCTAACATTATTACTGAAGCTGTCTCGATCCATTTACTTTTTGATTCTTTTTTGTAGCTAATGTGTATCATCTACAAGATCTTTTATTTAGTTTTAATTAGTTACATGTTTTATTCCGTATATGAAATAACGACATCATTTTTGATAATGGCTACTCCATTGTTCTACTAGAATCTCTACCAAATAAAGACAAGGCAGTTGTCTATCACTTGGTAAACATGTATGTCAATCCTGGAGTACAACCAAATCCATTTGATGTCAAAGTTGAGATATTAAATGGTGACAACAGTACACTCCAGACATGGAATTTTGGCAAGTGCCAAATTACAAACTATGAACCATATCTTGACAAGAGTGCATTAACATACAAATTCCACTTGAAATAGCACGCCAAGATAAAAGACAGGACAACATTTAGTTGCTCTGGTCTGAATTTAGGTCTTAGATAATGTGATTTGAAAAAAATTCATACAAAGACAATTCTTCTAATTCTCATTTTTGTAATTATGATGATTCCTTTTGTTTCATCAAAAGCATTTGCTCAACAGCTAAAAATGGGAGATCCTATACAAGAAAATATCACAGTAAGAATTGACGAGAATGGAACCGCACATGTAGTACATGTAGTACAAGGAAACATCAATTCTCCAGTAAATGTTGAAACAATTCGTGGAAATATGACCAATGTCTCCGTTACAGATCTATCAAACAACACAGTTCAGTATGTTACAATTCAACAATCTCCAATCGCAATCATGATTCCTCCTTCTGACAGAAATATGACTCTGATAAGATACGACCTTCCTAATGTTGTATCACTGAATGACGGTATATGGATGTGGAACTATCTTACACCGTCTGATACAGCTTCAACTGATTTTTACTTTCCAAGTGGGATAACACAAATCTGGGCAAATGATAGACCTGTATACATTGGTGAAAATGGAATTGACATGCATGGAGATGGTACAAAATTGGAATATACTATTGAAAAAACTAGCATACAAAACATACAATGGCAAAATTACACTCTGCCAGTAGAAATTGATAGTCTATCCGATATTGGAAATTATACATTTGACCAGTCTTCCGCATCATATCAATTTCAAATTAGCAAACCTCACTCCTTTGTAACTGTAATAATGCCAAAAGTTTTGTTGGGTGCAAAGTATGCTGCTCATATCAACGGAAATCATTTGTTGACTACAGTATTTCATGAAAATGATACCCATGCATGGATTGGATTGAGACCTAGTACTAATGGTATAATCCAGATAACTGGAAGTACAGTCATTCCAGAGTTTCCATTGTTTTTGCCTCTTGCAATTGGAATATCTATGATATTGTTTTTGCAGTTTAGTGTATACTCAAAGATTAAACTCTGACTTGAAGTTTTTGTAAAATATTTCAAGATTCTTCTTGACCGTCTCAATATGTGAAGGTATCTGTTTTTCAATCAGGGCTGGGTCTATGTATGGAGTATTGTCCAGTTCTTTTCTTGATTTTTCTATCCATAGTTTGACTGTGGACTCATCTACTTCGAGATGAAACTGGACTCCCACCGCACTTCCAATCTTTATTGCCTGATTCTGATAATCTTTTGAATATGCTAGTCTGATAGCATTTTCTGGTAGATCAAAAGTGTCTCCATGCCAATGAAAAACCATTGCAGGACTCTTTATCCCACTAAATAACTTGGACTTGGCAGTATTATCAAATTCTATGTCATTGTAAAATCCGATCTCTTTTTTTGGTCCCTTGTATACTCGAGCACCAAATGCTTTTGCAATTAACTGAGACCCAAGACAGATGCCCAATACTGGAATGTCTTTTTCCACGGATTGACGTATCAACTCCAATTCTTTTTTCAGATATGGCAGATCATCATTTGCACTCTCTGGTGCTCCAAGAATTATTATCGCATCAGGTTTGATGTCTGGTATGTCCTCACTTTTTGCAAGGACTGTTTTGACATCTACACCGTCTTTTCTTAGCAGTTCCCCTAGCATTCCAATGCCTTCGATCTTTGTATTTTGAATCACTAGAAATTTTGACATGTAATCTGAAAATTGCTTAATACTCTAGCTTGTAAATAAGTTTGTGAAAATCGAAGCACAAGATGTATTCAAAGTTAAAGACTTTGTCAAGTCTCTCAACTCCGCACATGATAGCATCATAGTTGTTGAAGGAAAACGTGATGAGGGTGCCTTAAAAAAATTAGGATATTCTGGAAAAATTTGTCAATTTCACAGCTTCAAAGGACTGGTAAAATTTGCAGACAGTATGCCCAAGTACAAGAATCTGATATTATTGCTAGATTCTGACAGAAAAGGAAGGTATCTTACAAAGAGGATAATTGCTCAGCTTCAACACAGAATGATAATAGATCTTTCATATAGAAAAGATCTAACTATTGTCACCAAAGGAAGGGTCAAGCATGTAGAGGATCTCTCCATGTATGCCATTGAGGTGTGATCACGGGAAAACGAATAAGCACTTATATCGAACCATTAAGAAAAATAATTGATCAAAAATTAAGAGGATAATGATTTGGTATACACAGGAATTGTCAAGTATCACGTTAAGCTCAGCTTCGAAGTCGACGGATTAGTTGAAAAAGCAGATATCATAGGCGCAATTTTTGGCCAGACAGAAGGTCTGCTTGGCCCGGAGATGAACCTAAACGAACTCCAGAAGATGTCGAAGGTAGGACGAATAGAGGTCAATACTACGGCATCGTCTACTCAAACAAAGGGAGATGCCTTGATTCCTATGAGTACTGATATCAATACTGCCGCACTTATTGCAGTCTGCAATAGAGAGTATCGATAAAGTTGGTCCATTCCAGGCTCATTTCAAATTAGATGCCATTGATGATGTTAGAACTGCCAAGAAAAAAGAGATAGTAGATAGGGCAAAGGATATCGTCCAAAAGTGGTCTACAAAGACAATCAGTGAAGGTGAAGAAATGCTCAAGGACGTATCTGATATTGGCTCTGCCGGAAAGATTGCTGCATTTGGAAAAGAGAAACTTGCATGTGGTTCTGGAGTATTTGATTCACCATGGATAATTCTTGTAGAAGGTAGAGCAGATGTGATAAATCTACTAAGAGCTGGTTTTGATAACGCACTTGCAATAGAGGGTGCAAGAATTGATGAATCAATAAAATCACTCTGTGATTCTAAATCTAAGGTAGTTGCATTCCTTGATGGAGATAGAGCAGGCGGTTTCATACTAAAAGAACTAAAATCTCTTGTCAATGTAGATGTAGTACATAGAGCACCAGAAGGTGTAGAGGTTGAAGAGCTTACTCCTATACAGATTGCAGAAATTCTAAAAGAGACTGCCGAAGACATGAAAAAGGAGACCGCAAAGCCTGCACTAAAGGATGTAAAAGATGCACCTATTGCTGATGTAGTAAAGAAGGTCTATTCACAACTCAATGAATCACTAGAAGCAATCGCACTTGATGATGGTACAAACCAAGTCTTCAAGGTGCCAGTAAGTGAGGTTGTAGGAAAACTTGCTCCAGGTTCTGGAATAAAGTATCTGATACTTGATGGAATTATTACACAAAGACTAGTAGATTCTGCAAAACAAGCTGGAATTGGGTATCTAATTGGCCACAGAATGGCTAATCTAAAATCCACTGATGGATTGATACTCAAAACATTTACAGAGCTTGGTGTTGCATAAAATTAATGTCAGAACTGAAGATTCAACATATTCTAACTCTTGCAGAACTTTTTACCAAAGGTGCACGATATAATTTCGTCCCAATAACTACATCTTCTCTTGGAAAAAGTATTCGTAAATCACAGCAAGCTGCATCAAAACATCTCATGGAGCTTGAGGCAAATGGCTATGTAGAAAGATTGCGTAGTGGGCAAAAGGTATCTGTTAGAATAACAACCAAAGGTCATGCCGAGATGATAAAAATATTCTTTGCACTAAAATCAAGCCTTGAATCAATTCCTGCCTATTTAGAATTCAAGGGAACTATCAGCTCAGGTATGGGTGAAGGGGCATATTACATGTCAATGAAAGGATATACAAAACAATTCAAGACAAAGCTTGGATACGTTCCATTTCCTGGAACTCTAAATGTAAAATTAAAAGACAAGGAATCAATCGAGGCCAAACGTTCTCTTGATGCATATAATGCAATAATGGTTGACGGTTTCTCAGATGGGAAGAGAACATATGGCTGGGTAAAATGCTATCCTGCCAAAGTTAACGATATGGATGCCGCACTGATTCTCTTGGAGCGCACTCACCATGATGATTCTATAATTGAATTGATCTCAAAAGAGAATATCAAAAAGGTAACAAAACTTTCTACTGGTTCTAAAATATCAATACGAGTTCCAGTAAGTATGAAATCTATTCAAGATTAAATCCCATAAATTGATTTACCATAATCATTTTCTATTTTGGAACTCTTGATGTCTGGTATTGGTGATTGTAATCTAGCAATAGATACATTGATTCCTATCTTTTTGCAACCATCTACGATGAACTTCTCTTGATGCACTTGATCGTATCCTAGTGCAATGATATTTGGCTTGATTATCTCAACTGACTTGAAGATATCGCCTTCGTATCCAACTACTGCATAGTCTACCATTGCAAGTGATCTAACCAAATCTCTGCGAAGCTCCATATTATGAAGTGGAATTCTATTCTTCATTTTTTGTGCTGTCTTGTCTGTTGCAATTACAACAACTAGTACATTACCAAGATCTTTTGCTGCCTTGAGGGTGTGAATATGTCCTGGATGAATTATGTCAAAAACTCCTCCTGCTAGAACAACTCGTAATGCATTTCTTCCAAGGTCAGTCAGGTCTTTTCTATTACTCTCAATAAACCCCTTCTCCATAAGATCCTTGATTCGCCCTTCGATATACTCTGGATTGAGGGCAAGTTTTTTTCGTATGATTTCAATAGCCGTTTCACCTGAAAGTGCTGCCACAAAAAAGGCCGCGATTATTTCTTTATCAAATGCATCCAAATCTATCACTAAAGCGAAACTATTACAATTTGATTTATCTATAAACTCTATGCCCAGGGATCTATTCCTTTTGAGAGGCGTAGGGCATCCATTAGGCCTTCGGCATATCCGATACTTAGCACTGCAAGTTCCTCCTTTCCTTCCTTTTGGAATTTCTCAGCATCGTCAATGTATAGCTGGGCGTTTTCTATTACTGATTTGAGACTCTTGTCATCTTTGAATGTACTTACAACTTGTTCAAGTGCCTTTCTTGCCTTTGGGATATATTTTGAAAGCATCTGGTCTGATATTTTTTCAATCTTTGACGAATTATCAAATGGTTCATCCAAACACTTGGAAAATATCTTGATTGCATCTTGTTCTGTAAAGTGTAGTCTTCCAGGAATTATGATGGTATGTGGTGGTTTTCCAAAGTCTGTCTTCAAAAGCGTAGATAATTTTCCAGATATTATACCTTGATTCTTTGAGCCAATTCTTGATGCAACTATGGCAAATGTAGATTCATCAATTACATTTCGTCTTTCGCCATTTTCTGTCTTGAGCAAACTAGCCAATGCATCTTTTGGCTCCAAAAAGAAATTAGAACTGTTGTCATATTCTAAAATCAATAAACTATGACTTCCCTTGACCAAGTTCTCATAAATTGTATAGTATACAGTACTCAATGATGGTAACTCTCTCATGATTGTCACAGGACTTCCAACCTTGTAATGGTGCAGTCCACATTCTCCGATTAGAGATGTAATTGCAGATGCTCCGTGGATTGTCTTTGTCTTTATCTTTTCATTCTCTGCCCTTGTTCTCAACTCTAGGTGAGTTGTTGCCACATATGGGTCACCATATGCAAGTAATACGACATTTTTCTTTTTAGCAAGCGATAAAATGGCTTTACCGTCTTCAACCATCCATCTTGGAGCTATTGTCAATTTTCCTCTGACTAGTTTTTTTATTTTCAACAACTCTGATTTTCCAATTGGACTTGTAAAAATTTCAAAGTATGTCATGTCTGCCTTTTTTAAAACCTGTATGGCATTTACACTAATACCGTCTAGTCCTGAAATGCCTAGTCCAACAAACCATAACATTGAACAAAACTCCGATCACTCTATATTTTGAGCTTCGTTTTAGGATTTAGCGGGAGAACTTTTGAATTCATGCAATCTCTTCAGATGAGATAGCATCCTCTTGAAGACCTCTACACTTCTTAGAAATTCGTCAGTTGATACTCTTTCATCAATTGTATGTGATGCATGAGGATCTCCTGGGCCATAAGTTACAACTGGGATATTTAGTGAATTTCCTATGATGTTCATGTCTCCAGTGCCCGTCTTTCGAATTAATTGTGGTCTTGCTTTTTCTACATCCATTATTCCAAGTGTTAGTGCTCTAACAAGGGGAGAGTTATGTGGTGCCTCAAATGGTTCTGTCTCATCTATTACAGAATAAAATGCATTGACTCCTTGTTTTTTTGCTATATCTTGAACTGTAGTTGCAATTTTTTCTCCAACCATTTTGCAATTCATATTTACAGGAATTCTGATATCCATTATTGCATCGCATTCTAACGGTGTTACATTGTGACTAGTACCTCCTTTAATTTCAGTCAGCGATGACGTGAGCATCATACTCTTTGCTTTTCCTTCTTGATTTTCTTCTAATGATTTCTTTAATGCTGTTGTAAAGATGTATGACTCTTCGATTGCATTTTTTGCAAGCCATGGTGCACTGGCATGTGCACTATCTCCTACATTTACCCTCAAGTTTATTGCAATTCTTCCCTTGTATGCAATTGTAATATTTTTAATTCCACTTGGTTCTCCAAATACTGCATAATCTATAGCTGGTTTCTGTTTTACTAGGCTCTTGATTCCAGTTGCATTTCCTTCTTCGTCTACCACTGCTGCAAATGTTATT
>CAVRLU010000007.1:0-4084 GCA_963722115.1 uncultured Nitrososphaerota archaeon | reverse complement strand
TACTGCTATGTAGCCTTCCCTTCCCATCAGGAAAATGGGAGTCAAGCCGGAGCATACAATTCTTTGATTGAATGAAACCACGTGAAACGAAGTACGTTAGCAATTTCACAATCGTTACTTACCTCTATCGTCAGAAAACCATTAATCTTAAGAAACTAAATTGGATTCTTTAGGTGATATGCCAAAGCTTTGAAGTATCAGGGCGTTGCTGCGTATCAATAGCTAAGAAAAGGGGAAGCCGACTACGGAAATCTCTTATTGCTTTTCGCCGGACAACCTGGAGGTGTTTTTTTGCTTCCAATGTTTAAGTAATTCAAATTTCGGCCGATATAAACCATACAGGCTTGCCCATCTCAGAGAAATTACATGTGAATGAACTTCTCTAATGCTCACGGTAAAGGAGAACAATGCAATGAAATTTTTCGGCAAAATGAAACTTCGGTTAGGACAAGCCCTGCTAGATTAGGCAAGCTATTGGCAATCTTGATAGGAATCATGGTTGTAGGTGGTGTAATATTTTTTGCAAATTATGATTATTGGAATTCATATCTTCCAACTGCTGGAAAAATTCAGGAAGGATTAGGTGCGCATGCTGCGCCTGTTATAGGAACTACTACGGCAACAGGTCAAACTGTTGAAGTGAGTCTGTCTTTTATGGAATCTCCAGATTTCAAGGTATATGCCTTTAATGCATTATCAGGAGACGCTAGAAACCCAGATATTCATGCTCATGTAGGTGATAAAATTATAATTCATGTTAAAAACGCTGGTAAATCATTTCATGCATTTGCAGTAACTGATTCAACTACAGGGCCAGGTCCTGCTATTGATGGAACAACAGTTGGAACCGCTGATAACCCTATGAAACCTGGTGCATCTGGTGATGCAACATTTGTTCCATCCACGGCTGGTACATACTATTACATTTGTGCAGTCCCCGGACATAGGGAACTTGGAATGGAAGGTAAGATTGAGATTACAGCAGCCGCAGGTGGTGCAGCAGCCCCATCTGGTGCAGCAGTAACTGCAACTGGAAACAAGGTAGAGTTTACAGTAAGCTTTGTTATGAGTGACGACTTTAAGCAATATGCATTCAACGCATTGCCAGGTCAACCAGGTAGCAATTCTCCAATTACAGTAAAGTCAGGTGATACAGTTACAATTCATGTAAAAAATGCTAGCAAATCATTTCATGCATTTGGAGTTGTTGCTGATCCCAATAACCCATCTGATGTATTGTGGAATTCAGCAGTTGCAACACCAGATAATCCACTAAAGCCTGGCAAAAGTGGGGATGTAACATTTGTAGCAGGTGCACCAGGAACATATCATTACATCTGTACAGTTCCTGGACATGCACAACTTGGAATGGATGCTCCATTCATAGTTCAATAATGTACTACAAATATCTGGCACTTGCCTCTCTTGTAATTTTATACTCTCTAATGTTCATTGGTGGATATCTTCAAGCCAGTGGACAGGGATTGACATGTCCTCAATGGCCTCTTTGTCCAAGTGGAATTTTACCATCTGCAGAATTTCTAACTGAATGGATACATAGATTCATTGCAGCTACAACAGGAGTCTTGATAGTCGCAACTGCAATAGGTGCATGGAGGATAAAGGGCTCGCATAAAAAGATCAGAATCACTGGTACATTAGCAGGAGTGTTTGCAGTATCACAAATAGGTCTTGGTGCAATAGTAATTGATACAAAACTTCACGCAGTTATAGTTGCAATTCACAATGGCGTTGGAATTCTACTTTTTGCAATGACATTACTTACTGTTCTGTTTGCATTTAGGATAGCCCGCGGCCAAAAGATAGAGACTAGTGCTTAGGTTTCACTTTTTTTCTTGTCATTAATGCCCATACAACTATGACAACAAATCCTATGCCGCCTGATGATATGATGTACGGAAAAATATTGCCAAAGATACTGAGAACTGTAATGTTGAATGTATATGTCAAAGTCTTACCGTTTGGACCCACGTCGTACAGGTCAACATTGACTATGTGATTTCCTGTCTCATGAAATGTATACTCTGTTGACCATTCTCCCTTGTCAAAGCTCTGTACTGGAATGGTGCCAACAAGCTGGTCATTGTAATAGATCCTTGCACCCATTCTAAAATGATCTACTTCACTAGTCTGTGTATTAAGTGAGTTCAAAATATTTGATGCTGATTGATAATTTAGCACTCTAAAACTTAGCTTGAATGGATGATTGGCATCTGGAATTTCTGGATCGGTTGCAATCTGAACCTCATAATTTCCTATTGTCTGATCATCAGAGTTTAGGTTATTGTGAGCACTGGCATAATTTATTGTTGGAAATATTAAAAGAGCAAGAACCAAAAGAGCTGTAAAACGGATATCAATCACTGTTGCTTATAGGATGTTTTCTTTAATAATAATGCTACAACCCTCTCGATCTGTGGAAATTAACAAAAGCTTTAAATCAAGTTCTAAGAAAATGGCCAATGATGACCACTGTTAGTAAAACAATAGACATCAAAGAAAAAACCTTGAACGTTTTTACATACTTTGCAAGACCTGAACACATCTCTGACCAGTTTGAGGAGAGAGTTGGAATGACAGTAGTTCCTATGGATGTCAAGGCAGGAATGGGCGTAGGTACAACATTTAGAGTAATAGGTGACTTTGATGGCAAGAGACTAGAGTGGGACTGTGAGACAACAGAATTCATTCCAGAAAGAAAGGTTGCTGCTAAAATGATCAAAGGCCCGTTTAAGAAATGGGAAATTACAGTTGATTTTGAGGAACTTGGTGAGAAACAAACCAGAGTTACCATGACAGTAAATTATGATATGCCATTTGGCCCACTTGGCGCAATTATGGACAAGGCAAAGTTTGCAAAGATTGCAGAGAAAGGAATGGAGACTGCTTTGTACAGAGTAAGAGGCTTGTTGGAAGGAAACGGCTCAATTCCTGTATATATCACACTTGATGCATACAGAAAACTCTTGGCAGAGAAAGAAAAGATGAACAATGCTCCAGTCTCTACTGTGCTGACAAATATACTAGAGAAATATTCTCAAATAGAAACAGCAAAAAACTAAAATCATTTTCTTTTTGACTCAAGTTTAAATAACGAACTTTGCGTGAGCTTCTTTACCGGGTCTATGGCTCAGCCAGGTAGAGCGAGGGACTCTTATGATCTTTCGGAGATATCCCTATGTCGTGGGTCCAAATCCCACTAGACCCGCTGAATTTTTTATAAAAAATTTGGTCTGAATTATTTCTAAGATGATGTTTGAGACAGACAGATCTATAAAGAGGGTTTTGGAAGTTTTGCAAAGACATGGAAAAATTTGAACAATGGTGGAAAGGTTTGGTTAAAGAACTTGAAGAAGATATAGAGAACAGAGTTGTTGTACTAAAAACTGATTAAAATCATATCTTAATATCATAAGAAAATTTGAGTATTTTTGTTATTCAGTGAGTACACTGACAATCTACAAGTTTTGTGTCAAATGTACAGTCATGCGGACCTTCTGACTTGCCATATGTAGGAATCTTCTTCATACAATCTTCATGACGACCCTTTTTACAAAACCAGCAAATTGGATCAGCAGTTTCATTGCATTCCATATTACTTCATCTAAAAGATAGTTACATCTCCGGGTGTGGGAGAATGATCGCTTGCATCCTTGTGAAATTCAACAAATTCTCTATGTGCATTATCTTGATGTTTTCTTAATTCTTCCAAGTTCTCAAACACATTGCTGCATAGATGACACTTTGGTTTGTGTTGATCAACCATTGATAGCACCATCAAATTCTATGTCTGGTTTGGGATACTTGAATCTTTCAGGTTCCAGTTCTAGATTGGAGTGAACCACTCTAGATAACGTTCATCTTTTCCTCTTGAAACTTCAAAGAAAGCGTCTTGTAACTTTCGTGTCACTTCCCCTAGTTTGCCGTCTCCAATTGTCACATTATCAATTTCAGTTACTGATTTTACTTCAGCTGCAGTACCAGTCATGAATACCTCATCTGCTACATAGAGGTCTTCTCTGTCAATGTCTCTCTCAATTACTGTAAATCCCTCTGACCGTGC
>CAVRLU010000006.1:0-14167 GCA_963722115.1 uncultured Nitrososphaerota archaeon | reverse complement strand
AAATACGGATCAATCGTATTATGCATACGGTGATGTGGTTACTCTATCTGTAAATCTTCCAGGCCAGAGTCTCCAAAGTATTGCTGTCGGAGTTTCAAATCCAAAAGGTGACAATATCATATCAAGAACAATAACTACGGATGACAATGGTATGGGGTCCATACAATTCAAGATACCGGATACTTATCAGACCGGAATCTATCAAGATGTTGTCAATGCCATTGTGGATGGAAGAAATTATACAAATTCCACCGAGTTTACAATACTCAAATCTCATGGTGTGACAATTGACTCGGTACAAATCACAAACCAGCAAGGAAACCCTGTTTCAATGTTGCCAAAGGGTCAGAATGGATTTATCAAGGTCTCACTTTCGTCACAGGAAAAAATGCCTGCACTCTTGACCCTCAATCTCTTTGATGCAAATCAGAGCAGTCTTGGTACCACTTCAATCAAATCAACTGTAAATCCAGGTACTTCACAGATGGTCTTGTCCTTTTTTATCCCGTCTAGCGTTCAAGTGGGATTGGCAAATGTTTTCACTGATGTGTATTCAGACTGGCCAACCAATGGAGGCACACCACTGACTACGGAATCATGTCTTGCAGCAGACCTTGCAAGATCCTACCACTCTTCCGATATCTTATGTTCCAAATCCTCCACATGTTTGTACAAGCACATCTAATGCACTATCTTCTGGAACTGGAAATACTCTGTCTACGGCAATGACAAGTAACCAAGCCTGAAGCTACACTTGGAGTTGTAATTCAAAATGATACCATGACATTTATGAGTCCTAGCGAGGCGCATCTTCTTGCACTTGCTTATGAAAACGGAACTGCAAAAAATACCGCAATCAATTCTGTGGGAACAGTAAATGTTGATCTGAATAGTCTCAGTGCAAATGGTACAAGCATCCCGATTTCTGGAAACACATCAAATGCAAGTTCAGTTCAATTTACAACACTGGCAGGCCCAAGTCTTCAAAACAATCCAATGGCGATGAAAATTTTGCAAGAAATTGATGCATCCAAGCGACAAGTGGCAAACATACTAGGAAACGAGACTGCTGATAAACTAAATCAACAATTGGTTGTACAGCAAAGACAATCAGCATCTAACCAACTCAAACAAGACCTTACCACACTTGAACAGGCAAGTGCGTCAACTACACCAAATGTTGCATACTCGAACTTTCTTACAACAGTGAGTGACAATAGAACCATACCCGTATTCCAAGCCGAATTTAATTTCATGAAACAGAGAATATCTGTAGCAAATACTGCGATGCAGAATACGCTTAACACTGGTGGAAGTCTAGACCAAGCACTTGCA
Source organism: uncultured Nitrososphaerota archaeon (assembly GCA_963722115.1). Taxonomy (GTDB): domain Archaea; phylum Thermoproteota; class Nitrososphaeria; order Nitrososphaerales; family Nitrosopumilaceae; genus Nitrosotalea. Next base: position 12,832 of record CAVRLU010000006.1, on the reverse strand, counting down.
GTCTTTAATCAATATGCCACCATAAACCACGTTCAAATGGTCAGTCTTAACAACGAGCTAAATGTCGCATATGGTCTTGCAGACAATAGAATCCAGTCATGCTTTAACAGCATGGGACAACTCACGGTCATAAATGGAATAAATCCATGTGTTGCAAATGTGGAAAACAATTCTACTGGACCAAGTGGTGTTACAATTGTATCAGTACAACCAACCGACCAGCAAGGCAATCCAGTATCCTTGATCCAAAGAGGACAGACAGGATATATCAAAGTGGTAATTGACTCAAGTGTAACTGAGCAATCTCTCATAACTGTGAATCTCTTTGACTCTAACGTGAGCAGTCTTGGCACTGCATCTGCACAGTATGCTATTAAGCCCAGGACAATCAGAAGTAATTCTTCCATATTATGTCCCAGCAGGGTCTGGAACTGGATTAGCTAGTGTCTATGCTAATGTATTTACAGACTGGCCAAATAAGGGAGGAACACCACAATCAAATGAACTATCATACTTTGTCGGACTTTCATAGGGAAAACCAAAACAGATTTCTGTTTCTAGCTGTGGTTGTATTGCTTGCCTTTCCAGTAATCTCGAATTCTTTTGCTCAGGTGGAACAATCGATAACTCTTTCAACGAACAAGGACTCTTACCTTCCAGGAGACATAGTTCAACTAAGCGGCGTAGTGACAGGACAGCCAAACGTACTGGTTGCATTACAAATCAAAGATTCTTCTGGAAATCTAATACTCATCAGAACTGTTCAATCCGATCAAAACGGAAACTTTGCAATAAAGTTCAAGATTCCGCCTACTGCCACATCTGGCAATTTCAACATAGCAGCCAGTGCAAAAATCAATGGTTTCATAGTTACACAAACCAAGACCATGAGTGCAACGGTTCCAGAGTTTGGTACTTTTGCAATGTCCATGTTCGGGATTTCTTTTGTCATGATTGTTGCAATGTTTGCTTTTTCAAGCAAGCTCAAAAATTATCAGAGATAAGCATTCAAAAACTTACAAATAGATGTAATTTTGAATACTAGACATGACGATAAAAAACATCACAGTTTTGGGTTCTGGAATAATGGGTCATGGCATTGCTCAGGTATCGGCAATGGCAGGATACAACGTAATTTTACGTGATATAGAACAACAGTTTCTTGACAAAGCCATGGAAAAAATCAAATGGTCATTAGACAAGCTAGTGTCAAAACAAAAAATAACAGAACAGCAAGGACAGGAAATTTTCTCAAGAATTACACCAATTGTAGATTTGGCCCAAGCTCTCAAAGACTGTGACTTGATGATTGAAGTAGTACCTGAAATAATGGAATTAAAGAAAAAAGTATATGCCGAAGTAGACAAGGTTGCTCAACAAAAGACAGTCTTTGCATCAAACACCAGCACTTTGCCTATCACAGAAATTGCAAACACTACGTCAAGACCAGAGCGATTTATCGGAATCCACTTTTTCAATCCACCGCAATTGATGAAGCTAGTCGAAGTAATACCAGGACAGAAAACATCAAAGGAGCTAGTAGATACAACAATTGACTTTGTAAAATCAGTCTCAAAAGAACCAGTTGTATGTAAAAAAGACGTACCAGGATTTATCGTAAACAGACTATTCATTCCGCTAGTGCATGAAGCTGCATATGCAATGGACCGCACAGGTGCAACAAAAGAAGAGATTGACTCTGCAGTAAAATTCACACTACACTTTCCAATGGGCATATTTGAATTGGCAGATTTTACTGGCATGGATGTAATCCACAAAGCTACAATAGAGATGCATTCTCGAGATAACAAGGTCATCAACCCCCACCCATTAATTGAAAAACTATACAACGAAAAGAAGTTAGGACAAAAAAGTGGAGAAGGATTCTACAAGTATTCTGGAGAACAATATGAAAGAATTAATCTAACGGAAGATCTGGCAAAGAAATTCAATCCAATACAACTACTAGGAAACATACTAAACAATGCGGCATGGCTTGTAACAAATCAAGCAAGTGATGTTACAGAGATTGAAAAGGCTTTGTCACTTGGAATGGGACTCAAAAAGCCATTATTTGATACTGCAAAAGAATTTGGCATACAAAAAATTGTAGATGAATTACAACGATTATCTAAAGAGAACAAGTTCTACGAGCCAGACCCGTATTTGAAATCTATAAAGTAGAATTAATTTTCTCTAGCATCATTTTAACAGCTTCTTTTGGAGTATCCACTCCGATTATCATGACATTTTTCCTGTGATCTAGATATTGGTCAGCATATTTTTCTGCAACACCTCCACTTGTTTTGATTGCAACAATTGGTTTTTTGTGCATATATGCAGCACAAGTCTCAGATAATGTTCCAGAACCTCCACCGATAATTATGACTCCATCACCTGATAATGCCGTAAGAAAATCTCTTGCAAGGCCCATGCCGGTTGGAATTACCACATCACAATATTCATTTGCAAATGACGCATCATTTTGAGGTATTATTCCAACAGCCAAACCTCCGCCATCTTTTGCACCATGACATGCAGCTTTCATCACGCCGTCTAATCCACCTGTAATTAAAATTGCACCAGATTTTGCAATCTCCATTCCAGTCTCATATGCAATCTTTACAAGTTCTGGAGTAGTTCCGTTTTCATTATTTCCTATGATTGTAATCTGTATCTTTCTTGGCAATCAAATATGATCAAAAATGCGATAATAAAAATGGTATTTAGAAAATGAAAAGAGAAAATACCTAAGATGAGGTACTTGTCTCAGTCTTTGGAGTCTCTGTTGTAGAAACTGTGCCTTCGGGTTTTGTTGTAGTCTCTATTTTCTTCTTTCGTGGTGCACGTGGTTTCTTTACTTTGACTTCAGTACTGGATTTTACAATTTTTGATTTTTCAGTTGTAGTTGTTTGTGGTTTTGGTTGTTGTGGTCTTTGTCCCTGTTGTGGTCTGTTACCTTGTTGTGGTTTCTGACCTTGTGGATGTTGTTGTGGTCTTTGTCCCTGTTGTGGTCTGTTACCTTGTTGTGGTTTCTGACCTTGTGGATGTTGTTGTGGTCTTTGTCCCTGTTGTGGTCTGTTACCTTGTTGTGGTCTGTTACCTTGTTGTGGTCTGACCTTGTTGTGGTCTTTGTCCCTGTTGTGGTCTGTTACCTTGTTGTGGTTTCTGACCTTGTGGATGTTGTTGTGGTCTTTGTCCCTGTTGTGGTCTGTTACCTTGTTGTGGTTTCTGACCTGGTTTATTATTTTGATTTGGTTTTTGTCCGGGCTTTACATTTGGATGTGATCCTGGAATTGGTCTCATCTTACTCCATAGTACACTCATTCTTGCCTTGTAACCTACACCATATTCTAGCTCATCTGGAACAAGTGTTGCAGGATGGACAAAACCTTGACTTCTAATTGCAATTGCTCTTTTCATTGCTATGTTTCTAACATAATCCCAGTCTGCAGTTGCAAACCCATCAATTGGACCTGTTAGGACACCATTGTGCATTGAAAACACAAGTGCTGATACTATTGGAATTGCATAGTTGATGCTTGCGGGAGAATTTATTTTCACTGGCATCAGTGGCATGTGGTGACTACCTCTTGTGTTTCCTGCCACAAGATGTGGATTGTTAAATGCGGCACCTGCTTCTTCTGTTGCTGGAAAGTCTTTCTGGGTTCTTATTATGCAGATTGGGTCGTCTTTTCCAACATAAGTTCCTGCAATATTGTGTAGTCTATCAGTTGATGCAGATAAAATTGGCTGATTGTCCTTGGTATCTACTGTAGATATCACATATCTTCCAGGATACATCAGTGCAGCTTCAAGTGTTGGCTTGTCTTCCCACATGTTTAGTGTGGCAATTTTTCCTTTCTCGACATCCATTACTGATATCTTGACACCTTTTGCCAAGTTCTGGTTTACAATCAGTCCCGTGTTTGACAATGCATCGACAAACATTCTGTAAAATGGATAGTTGAATGCACCAGGTTCTGTCTTGTCTGCGGCATAAATTGTAAATGCTTCATTTGGTCTCTCTTCAAATGTCAACTCTGCGACGCCTGGCCCCATGCCTTTTACGTTTCCAGAAAATGAATCTTTTAGGAGATCTTGGCCTGCACCGTACAATCCTTCACTTTTTGCAACTCTAGTTGCAGCTTCAAATGCACGCCATGCAAGTCCATGAACTTGAGAATTGTTAACGCCCTTTGTATGAGTCATAACTATGTGGATGTCGTCTCCACAATATCCGATATAGGAATCAATTAGGAGTCCTTTACCATCTTTTCTTACTTGTGGCTTTACAAGATTTCTTACGGCGGTAAGTAGACCTTCGCTTGGTCTTGTATGTCCTCCGATTCCGCCAACATCAGCTTTGATTACTGTTACTGTAATTTTCATTATTCATGATGATAAAATAGTTCGATTTATACCATGTGAAAAAAGTTGATCTCAATGATCGAGTCAGAAAATAATTCAATTTTTGACGCAAAAAAAATTAAAAAATGAAAATGCTAATAAAGCCCTTCTCAAGTAACATCCTTCATGAGTACAGCAGCAGCAAGAAAACCTCACTTGAACATGATTGTCGTAGGACACATCGATAACGGTAAATCTACAACCATGGGTCACTTTTTAATGGACTTGGGTTTAGTGGACGAAAGAACAATCGCTTCACACGCAGCCGAATCCGAGAAGACCGGAAAAGGTGACACTTTCAAATATGCATGGGTCATGGACAATATCAAAGACGAAAGAGAGAGAGGTATTACAATCGATTTAGCTTTTCAAAAATTTGAATCTCCAAAATACTTCTTCACATTAATTGATGCACCAGGCCACAGAGACTTTATCAAAAACATGATCACAGGAGCTTCAGAAGCAGACTGTGCAGTCTTAGTCTTGTCAGCCAAAGAAGGTGAAACAGATACTGCAACTGCACCAGGTGGACAAGCAAGAGAACATGCTTTCTTACTTAGAACATTAGGTGTAGGACAACTCGCAGTCGCAATCAATAAAATGGATGACAGTAACTTTTCAGAAGCAGCATTCAAGGCTGCAAAAGAAAAAGCAGAGAAATTGTTAAAATCAGTAGGTTACAAGCTTGAAAACGTCGCAATTATTCCAGTCTCAGGTTGGAAAGGCGATAACTTGGTCAAGAAATCACCAAACATGCCATGGTGGACAGGTAAAACACTATACGAAGCATTTGATGAATTCAAGATGCCAGACAAGCCAACAGGTAAACCACTTAGAATTCCAGTTCAAGATGTTTATACAATCACTGGTGTAGGTACAGTCCCAGTAGGACGTGTCGAAACCGGAGTTGCAAAACCAGGTATGAAGATAGTTGTCATGCCATCAGGCGCAGTCGGTGAAATCAAGTCAATTGAAACACACCATACTGAAATGCCATCAGCAGAACCAGGTGACAACATTGGATTCAACTTAAGAGGTATTGAAAAGAAAGATATCCACAGAGGAGATGTTATTGGAACAGCCGATTCACCACCAAATGTGGCAAAAGAATTCAGAGCTCAAATCATAGTTATTCACCATCCAACAGCAATTGCACCTGGTTACACACCAGTAATGCATGCACATACAGCTCAAGTTGCAGCAACCATCGTTGCATTCGAAGCAAAAATCAACCCACAATCTGGTGCAATTGAAGAAGAAAATCCAAAGTTCTTAAAGGCAGGAGATTCTGCAATCGTCAGAATCAAGCCAGTGCGACCATTGTGCATTGAAACATTCGGAGAATTCCCAGAAATGGGCAGATTTGCTCTCAGAGACATGGGTGCAACAATTGCAGCAGGCATCGTAAAGGAAATTACTGAGAAATACACCAAGTAAGGGACCTGAATGACACAGACTGCCCGAATCAAATTAACAAGCACAAGTCTCCAAAGACTGGATGGGGTCTGCACAGAAATCAAGGGAATAGGCGAAAAGACGGGTGTCAAAGTAAAAGGTCCAACACCATTACCAGTAAAAACATTAAACGTTGTTACAAGAAAGTCACCATGCGGTCAGGGAACAAATACCTATGAAAAATGGGAAATGAGAATTCACAGAAGAGTAATTGACTTGGGTGCAGATGACAGAGCAATACGACAATTGATGAGAATAAAAATTCCAAACGACGTATACATTGAACTTACTTTGAAATAGATTTTGATATAAAATGTCTGAACCAACTCCAGAAATACAAGCAGAAGAAAAGCCAGTGACCTTTAGTGTTTACTATTCTTGCATGCGCTGTGGAACTAATGTATCACAATCCGAATTATCAAGACTACCAGAAATAAAATGCATCTGCGGTTTTAGAGTATTTACAAAGGTCAGACCACCTGTAGTAAAAACAATAAAGGCTTTCTAAGAATCTCTTTTTCCACGATAAGTATGTGATCTTTGCATATGTGTTCGCATCTCTTCCATGCTTGAGAAATTCATGTTACATTTTTTGCAATCATATACCTTGTCACTATGATACAGCTGCTGGTGTTGCATCAAGTATTCTTGCTGTCTAAATTTTTCACCACATATTTCACACTTGAATTTTTTGAATATGTGCATCGCTAGCCCATCTTTGCCTTGTTTGCATCCCAACACTCTTTGCATAGCTGGCCATCCAGTATCCAGTGTTTCTTGGGATTGTATCGTATCATGCCAAGTTTTTTGCGGCATACAGTACAAAATGATTTTTGATTTTTAAATTCAAGATCTTTTTTATCAAAACATGTCTTACACAGTAAGCCAGTCATGTCCCACTGGTATCGTGGCTCCCATAAATCTGGAACATCCTTTTCTTTACCACAAGTGACGCATTTTTGTCTCAAACTTTGTTCATAGAACTTTTTCATCTGGGTGACATAACAGTCTCCACAAAGAGGTCCCTCAATCTGCCACTCGCTTTTTGGCTTGTGTTTGTGCGCAGTCTCTTTTTTACAAATATTGCAAATAACCGGCTTTTTGGAAAATAATCCCATGTTTTAAAATGAAACTAAATCCATTAAATAGTTATCATAAAGGAAAGAAAGTGAGAACGTTCGTTCTCGGTTTATTGGCCTAGTGCTTCTTCAAGAAGCTGGCCTGCATTTAGCATACCCTTTTGCTTTGCAATCTGCTCAATCTTTGCATATTGTTCAGCTGTAAAACAAACTGGCATTGAACGGTCTTTCATGCAGTATGACAACGATTCTGATTTTATATCCTTTTTGCTAATTTGCTTTGATCGTCAAGATCGATTTTCTAGGCTAGTCCTTGAACACATATTTACGCTGGCCACGAAGTTCTGGACTGCTTCCTACTCCTACCAGTACAAACTCTTTTTTGCCCTCAAGAATATTCTCTGTGGGACCTAGTTTACTCTCATGGATCTGCTCGTACTCTTCTAGTGAAACCTTTCTTCTATCACCGATTTCTGCCTCTAGGTTCATGTTCTTGACAATTTCTTTGTAGGTTGGCATTATAAAACCACTAAAGACCATGGCACTACTGCCACTTCCATATGATCCAAATCCAAATCTCTTGTCTTCAAGGTCAGTGCCTTTTTGGAATTCAAACTCTAGACAACTTCTAAAGCCCATGTAAAGTGAAGCAGTGTAAAGATTTCCTACCATGCTTGATGCAACAAGGGAACTTGCAAGTTTGGAATCATATGCTTCCTGGAATTCCTCAGTTTGTGTAAATCGTTTTGTAAACTCGTGATCTTTTTGCATAAATTCTTCATCTGCAAGTATTGATTCGATTGTTCCACGTGGATCTTTTGGTGCAGGTTCTGGTATTCCCATTTTTTGTATGATTGCCTTCCAGCGAGGCAGAGCTACGCCACTCGTGTCTTAGAAGATAGGTCAGTGCCTTTTTGCCCATATTGCTGTATGGAAGATGCATGTTGATAAAATCAATATAATCTAAAATGGATTCACCTTCCTTTAGTTTTATTATTCCAGTTGAGAGTGCCTTTTCTTTGTATGCCATCAATGCCTTTTTGACTTGAATCATGTAAAGCAAGTTAGAATACTGCCCATTGACAATCGGCGTCTCTTTTCCAAATGGTCTATAGAAATCATATTCATTTTTAATTGAGGTTGAAGTAACTTTGGGATCAAAGGTCATAATTCTTGGGTTGTCGTTTAACAGCATCGCAATAGCACCAGCTCCCTGGGTATACTCTCCACTAGAGCCCATGTCATATTTTGCAATATCTGACACCACAACGATGGCAGCCTTCCCCTCTGCTTCACCTGCCCTTATCCAATTAGCATTATCATACAAAGCATAGGAACCACTAACACATGCAAACTTGCATTCTATTCCACCACAGTGTCCAAAGGAATCATTTCCATAGACTTGTTCTAGCATTCCAATCACATAGGAATTCATTGCCTTTGATTCGTCAAGTGACGATTCTGTTGCAACGTATAATCTTCCAATATCTTTTGGAGCAATCTTGTTTCGCTCCATTATTCTAAGACAGGCATTTGCAGCCATACATGCTGGGTCTTGATTAGTATCTACAATGGCCATTCGGGATACACCTAGGCCTTTTTGGAGCTTGTCTGGGTCCATGCCACGAGCCTTTGCAAAGTCTCTGGCATCCACAAACAACCTAGGAACGTAAAGCGCTATGTCGTCTATACCTGCAGCCAATAGCTTCAGCTTTCCAATTGCAGATATAAGGATTATGAGAATTGCAATTGATCTCAAAGATTGACATTTTTTGTCATTTTCTAGAAAAATGTTTAAAATATTAGGATTTTAGCTGTGATTTGAATATATTATCAAAGACTTGGAATGGCTGTGCCCCTACCACCTTGGTTATACTATGGTCCGGCAATATAATAAAAAAATCCGGAGTTCCAGTCAGGCCAAGGTTTTTTGCATCAGAGAGACTTCCCTGAACGGTAGAAATGTACTTTGATTGAGTCATGCACTGATTAAACGCATTTTCATCCAGTCCTACTTGCTTTGCAAACTTTAGTAGGTTATCCGACGATGCCCACCCCGTATTTTCACCAGCCCAGTTATTGTATAATGCATCATGATAATCCCAGAATTTGCCCTGTTCTTGTGCACAGTGTGAGGCATGAGCCGCATTCACAGAATCTTGACCAATTATGGTGAAATCCTTGAAGACCATGCGAACTTTGCCCGTATTGATATAGTTTTTCAGAATATCCGGCTCTGTTTCATGATAGAATTTGTTACAGTAAAAACACTGATAGTCTCCAAACTCTATCATTGTGATTGGAGCATCCTTTGATCCCAGTATTGGAGATGTATTATCTACCAGTAAGCGAAGTTGTGATGTTTGTCCAGACGTGGTAGGTTCTTGGCCCTGAGTTTGTGTCCCCGGAGTTTGCATATTTGGTTTTTCAGCACCTTGTCCAAACATGAAAAAAACAATAACAACTGCAATTACAACACCGACCCCAATCCCTATGGATGGAAGATGAATCTTCAATGATCGAATAATGATTTTTGATTATTTAGTCCTTGTTGAGGGGTAATCCAAATAAATGGGCTTTCTTGTCAGAACACTGTGAAAAAAGTTTTTGTGAATGGTTACGGTTCCATCGGCAGCAGGATAACTCAATTTATTGCTGATGACAAAGACATAGAGGTAGTAGGAGTAGGCAAGTATTCTCCTGATGAAAAAGTTGCAGATGCAATATCTAGAGGATTTCATGTGTATGTCCCAAAGGCAAAGATGGATTCTTTTAAAAATTATAAAATATCCGGTGCATTAGAGGACATAATTTCAGAGTGTGATCTGGTAATAGATGCGGCCCCCGGCGGTGTAGGATATACGAACAAAAAAACACTCTATGAACCAAAAAATGTCAGAGCAATTTTTCAAGGAGGTGAAAAAATAGGAGGACCCGAGTCTGTTGCAAATTTAATCTTTAACTCTCGTGTGAATTATGAAAAAACATTTAATGAAAAATATGTCATGCAGGGAAGCTGCAATGTAACTGGGATGGGAAGAATACTTCAACCTCTCAAAGAGAAATATGGAAAAAAGATCAAGCGATTTGATGCCACGCTCATAAGAAGATGGGCAGACCTTGAAGATACCAAAACCCCAATAAAAGATTCAATCGAATGGACTAGAAAACCCCACCATAATGAAGATGTAAAGAGCTACATGGGTGTAGACACTCCATTATTTATTCGAGTATTGAAGGTTCCAACAAGACAGATGCATGTTCATTTGATGGATGTTCGATTTGACGGACCTGCACCAAGTACACAGGAAATTCTTGATTTGTATAAAAACGAATATGGGATTGCAACACTATACACTGCAAAAGGAACAAAGGATATTCGAGACTTTGCAGAGACTATAAAATTTAATTTCAAGGATACGAACATGATTCACATTCATGCAGATGTAATCGAGGTTCAGGATGATGTCATTAAACTAACATATTCTGATGATCAAACAGGCATAGTGGTACCTGAGAATCATCTCTTGATGCAGGCCATGTTATTTAACAGAAAAAGAGAAGATGCATTCAAGCATACTGAGGAATTATTCCACATGTCAGAAAAGAAAAAACTACTCGAAGAACACTTTGCAAAGAAATAACTCGATCACAGTATGATGCACCTTAAGAAAGAACACACAACTAATGTGAACTTATAAAAGAGACACTGCAGAAGACTACATACACAATACTTTGTTCTCAATCATATTGAAAAATTTAACGATTAAAACTGATAATTTAACATCCGTGTTAAACATACATTCTATCAATAGAGGTAAAAAATAATGACGCCCTACCTGACTTTAGATATCATAGTACTTGCAATCATGGTAGGATTATCCGGATTTTTCAGCGGATCAGAGATTGCGCTAATCGGCATAAGTAAAGCAAAGGTCAATCAACTTGTAAAAGAAAAAGTAAAAGGATCAGCATCACTTTACAAACTAAAATCAAATCCAAGCAGGATGCTTGCAACTTTGAACCTTGGCACAAACTTGGTCAATGTAGGTTCATCTGCACTTGCTACAGAGGTTTCATTAGGGGTGTTTGGAGATAATGGTCTTGCAATAGCTATCGGTGTTATGACATTTGTACTTTTAATATTTGGCGAAATCACTCCCAAAGCATATTGTAATGCAAATGCAACCAAAATCTCTTTGAAAGTAAGTAGAATTATACTTGTTTTCAGTTATGTGTTTTATCCATTTATACTACTTTTTGAAAAGATTACAAATGCTATGCTAAAAGCAGTGGGAAGTTCCCACCAACCCCCTCCAATTACTGAACAAGAAATTTACAGCGTAATAGAGCAAGGCTTGGAAGATAAGGCGTTGCAAAAACACGAGCGTGAGCTTGTTCATGGCGCACTCAAGTTTGACGACATTGTCATTCGTGCAGTCATGACTCCCAGAACAAAGATGTTCATGCTCCCAGCAAAGACTCTACTTTTTGATGCAATGCCGTTGATAAGTAAGAGTGGATATTCAAGAATACCAATTTACAAAGATACTCCTGATCAGATTGTTGGTATACTCAATGTAAGAGATTTGTTAAAACATTTGGAAAAAGATGAAAAAATGCTTGCTTTAGAATCCCTGAGTAGAAAACCAATCTTTGTATCCCAAGAACAGAGAATTAGCAAATTACTCCGAGAGATGCAAGGAAGACAAACCCACATGGCAATAGTTGTAGACGAATTTGGAGGAGTTGAAGGGTGTGTTACACTTGAAGACTTGTTAGAGGAGATAGTTGGAGAGATAATGGATGAGACAGATTTAGAAGAGCTTAATTTCAAAATGTTAGACAAAAATACAATGTTGGCAAGTGGCGACGTTGAGATAGATACAGTAAATGAGATACTCAAGTCAGACATTCCACAAGGGGATGATTATTCTACTTTGAACGCATTATTGCATGACAAATTAAAAGACATTCCAAAACAAGGAGACAGGATAGTGATAGGATCAGTCAAGATGACAGTGGAAGAAGCTGCAAACAATCAGGCAAGTCGTATAAAGGTAGAAAAGATATCTGATAACTAGGTTCTAGGTGGGATTGCAAACTTGTTTTGCGGATTTTTGTGATAATCTACAGGTATGCTAGAATCTTTCTGTCTACCCGTTAGTATTCCTACAACTGTTTCGTCTTTCTTTATTACTCCTTCCTCAAGTAATTTCTTGACTCCAGCAGGAACAGCCCCTGATGCCATTTCACAGTCAAATCCATTAAGACCTACAAGTGCCATCCCATCAAGCATTTCTTTGTCAGATACTTGGGTTACAACACCATTTGTAAAATCAAGCGCTCGTAATCCCTTGAGAATGTTGGCAGGTTTTGCAATTTGTATGGCAGTAGCTTTTGTCTTGGGCCTAATATCATTTTTATCCATATATTCATAGTATCTTTTAATCAACCCAGTATCAGATTTTCCTTTATTCCATCGCAGTTCAGTGTTTTCAAACTTGCCATTATACAAATTGTATAAAGTATTAGCACCCTCAGAATTTACAACTGCAAGTCTTGGAATTTTCTTAATCCAGCCCCATTCATATAATTCCATCAATGCCTTTCCACAACTTGATGTATTCCCAAGTGCACCCCCAGGGTAAACTATCCAATCCGGAGGATTCCAATCCAAAAATTCCAGTGCTCTAAAAACAATTGTTTTTTGTCCCTCGATTCTAAATGGGTTTACAGAGTTTACAGTATATCCGCCAATTTTTCCTGCCTGTTGTAATGAAGTTGACAGTGCATCGTCAAAATTTCCTTTTATCTCCACCACTTGGGCCCCGAATTGAAATGCCTGACTAGCTTTCCAGGTGCAACCTCTCCTGCAGGAATGTATA
>CAVRLU010000005.1:0-24731 GCA_963722115.1 uncultured Nitrososphaerota archaeon | reverse complement strand
CATATCACCAATACGAACAACGTCAAACATTTGTGCGCCTTCTAGACCACTTGCGATTACTACAGGACCTGAGATTCTTGAGATTATTCCATCAGCCATTTATCATCATCAACTCGAGGGTATACTTATTCCTAACACTCTCTTTGCTAGTACGGCTATAGATTCTTCTTGAATATTACCTTGTAAAGCAGGCATAAATATCACCAAAGGTTCGATTGAAGATTCGATTCTTTTTTCTAAAGATCGCAGGAAGACTACTTCGAACGGCATCACTTACAATAATTAGACTATAGTTACCTGATGCAAAGAGATCTTGAATTGTCTTGCTTGCCTCTTCTCCACTTGTAATGAAGGTGTCTTCTATTCCTAGAAGATTATATCCTATAGCAAGTTCTCGCTCTCCTACTACTGCTATTTTTCCAGTGGATTCAGATTGTTGTTGTTTTGACATTTTCTCACTCTATTAATAATAATGAATTAATGTATTCTGCAGACAGGTTATAGCGTTTACCATAAGCAATTCTTTTGATATTTTCACGTTCGTGTTCTGTGTTGATGATAAAGTAGAATATAGTACCAATGGAAAGTGCAATATTTTTCAATTTTTTGACATATTCGGAATTTATGAATTTATCCAATGCGACCTCAAAGTCAATCAGGCTCTTTGATTGCTTGTATTGTGCCAGTGCATTTACTAGCATGAATCTATTTTCAACCCTGCCAACAATTTCTGCTACATCTTTTGCTCCATAGACATCTAGCAATTCATTTTTGGTCATTTTACCACCCTCGACTAGATGTTTGCTTACTATTTCCTTGTCAAGATCAGATTCTTTGGCTTTGAGAAGACTGAGAATATTTTTCTTGTCAATTTCTGCTCTTATCAAATCACGAATTATTCCCTCATCACCTTGGAAGAACTTGAGTGATTCTAGTAAATTATGATAATAGAAAGATTGGAGTGCAGACATCATAGGTCCGAGATCGCCTGTCTTTTGATATGTTTCTAGGTGTTGCATCAAAACTGTTCCATAATTGTATTTTACAAGTTGGTGTACAACGCCATCAACTCCAGTTTGAGACAAAATTATCTTCATCTCATCATGGGAGATATTTCCAGCTGAGATTCCTGCAGGAACATTTCTGCTTGAAACAAGAAATGATTCTGTTTCTGAGATTGGTCTTCCCATGCTCTTTGCAGAAAGTATAAGCTCAATATTGTAAATATCCCATTTTGAAAGATATGCCCTAACAGCAGATTTGCCGCTAAATGGAGTTGCCTCCAATGCAGTCTTGTTGATATATACAAGATGTCTGTTAAGTGCAACTTCTAATAGTTCGGATTGCTTGAAAATTGATGCAGCCTTTTCAATTTCTGGTTTATACCAAGTAGACTCTAGAGTCTTTACCATCTCAGTTTCATCTTTTGCCTTCATTAGATTTTGCATTACTTCTTTTGAAAGAAGATTAAGTGAAATTGCCTGTAGTCTACCAAATGATGATGCGTATTGAGATGTTGGCATTACATTTTCTCCGAGAGGAAGCTCTTGACTTGGTCTTCATTGGTTCTAAGTAATTCTTCAAAAGTAAGGTCCAATTCTCTTGTTCCTTCTTTATTTTCTGCAATGATTCCACCAAGAGTCTTAATTGACTTGCTTGTGGTTACTCCAAGTTCTTTGAGAATTGATTTGTCTTCTTCTCGGCAATGAACGATAATATTTTGACCAAGTTTCTTTTTTGAATTACTAACCATAGTTTCAAGAGCTTTCTTGTACTGCGAACTCTTTGTGTAATTTTCAATCTCTTGTTGTATTACGGCAAAAGCAGATTGCATGTTAGCATTTATAGCATCAAACATTATTTTCTTTGCTTGGAGTCTTTGAAGCCTCGATTATTCTTGCTTGTTCTTTTTCTGATTTTATTTTGGCTTCAGTTGAAAAACGTTCTTGAATCTCTTTGATAGTGTGATTCATCTCTGATTGGAGCTTTGATTTCTTTTCAGTTAGATCTTTTTCAAGACCCTCAAGCTCTTTTCGCTTTCTATTCTCTATCTCTTGAATGAACGTTTCAATGCTCATTACTGAAAACCACTATAGTATACCAAGTAGCAATATGATTCCTAATACGAAACCAATGATCCAAAGAGTTTCTGGAATGACAAAGAAGAATAATACCTGACCAAACTTCTCTGGTTTCTCAGCAATAATACCCATACCGGCAGCACCAATACCTTGTTGTGCATTACCAGTACCAATAAGACCACCTGCGATTGCAATTGCGGCTGCAATTGCCAAAAGTGGTTTTGTTAATCCGCTACTAGTAGTAGAACTGTCGGCAGCAAATGCAGGAGTTGTTGACACGAATGTTGATAGTGCAATTGTCAATCCCGCAGCTATAACTAAAAGCGACAATTTTGAACGCTTGTTAAGCACCATCACCAAGGCTCATTGAAAGAGGCTATATTAATCTAATTCTTGCAAAGTAAATTTTATGTTTTTAAAATTAACAAAGGTGCGATCATCGCACATTTTTTCATAATAATTAGATCAAGTTTTTGAAAGTTCTATTGGTAGATCAAGTCTGTTTCCCCATTCACCCCAAGAACCAAGATAGACCTTGACATTTTTGAAACCAAGTATTTTTAGTGCTACAAAAGAATTTGCTGCACGATATCCTCCTTGACAATATGTTACAATTTCATCATCTTTTGAAAAATTATACATCTTGGCAAGCTCTTCATTTGATTTCATTGTACCATCATCATTGACATTTAGCATCCAATCAATATTGATGGCAGTTGGAATGTGTCCCTTTCTTGCAGCCCGAATTGTGATTCCATCATATTCATCTTTGCCTCTTGAATCAAGAAGCTTGATTTTGCCAATCTTTTTGTTGACGTAATCATAGCCTGCAATTACATCCTGGTTAATCTTGCCTGAAAATTTTTCTGGCTTGAATCCATTTGTCTTGGTTTCTGTAACAAGACCTAGACTCTTCCATTTCTTAAATCCCCCATCTAGCATGAATGTATTATGATGTGAAAAGTACATCAGAGTCCAGACACCCCTTGCTGCACTCATTCCGGAAACTTCATCATAGAATACAACTGTCTTGTTATTTGTCACACCCAAAAAAGAGAGAAGATTCTCCATCTGTTTTTCAAATGCCTTTATTCCATCTTTTGAGGTATCAGACCAGTGATAATAGAAAAAATCAAGATTTACGGCACCTGGAATGTGTCCTTCCAAATAATCCTTGTATGATCTTGAATCAACAAGAATTAGATCTGGTTTTTCAATCTTCTTTAGTAATTCATTAGGTGTGATTAGCATATTTCACATCTAAGGTGAGGGTAATCTAAATCCCTTTCACATTTATTACAAACAAACCAGAGAGAACAAAATGAAAAACATGTAGAATTTTTTCATAAATACATATAGATCATATTTGAAGAAAAAGAAAATTGTTATAATTTTTACATACCACAAATTCTTATATCTTGGTAAAATAGGATAATATCACAAAATGGAAATTCTAGATTATCAAACCATGAAAAATTATGGGTTTGTTAGACAAGAATCATTTTAAAAAATAGTGAACAATAATGACAAAGATAAAAAAACAAAGCCCAAATCTATCAGTTTTTCAGACTTTTAAGACAAAGGACAAGGAGTTTACAGGTGAAGCTGATGCGACAGCGAGGAATAATTATTCATCTTGCAGCCGAGACTTTACCAACAAGAAAGACACGTACTGCAATTGCACACAAGCTTGCTGAACTAAACGGAACTACATGGCAGAATATCTACTCTGGAATTTTTAGGGATTTGGACGAGATTCTTCTTCCTCTAGAATTAGTAGTAGAAGCTGGGAGACTGCCAATAAAGCGCGGTCCAAAAGCTCTCCAAGAGCAAGGAGTTCCATACTATCAACTAACTGACAGTGGCTTGCTTGTTGCAGCTTCTGTATCAGTTACAGAGAAGGAAAGAAATCAAATCATGAATAAATTTCTTGAAAAAGATTCTAACACAAAGGAGAAGGATCTGAAGAATGCAATTATTACATTACTTGACATTGCGCCAAATTTTGTTTTGCTAGTATTGAGAAGATATGTAGAATCATATAGTGATGGAAAGATCGATAAGCTTGTTCCATTCAATACAGAGCACATCAAAAAGGCCTTTGATGACACATTAAATGCCCAAAGGGAGCTGCTGGAAGGGTTTTCGTCTTTATCTAATCAGGACAGAGAGCCAATCATAAATTTCCTCAAGAAAGTAGGTTAGCATCTCAATAATAATTAAAATCCCTTTCCAAAAGAGCTTGATAATATTGATAATGTCATCTAAAGCCGCTTCTGGCAAGTCATGTCGTAAGATGACCAGTATGACAGACGAGCTAATTGAAAATGTAATGTATTTGATAGACTCTAAGAAGGGAGACATTGGAAGACTCGGCTATATTCTAAGTGCATTACAAGATGGTAAATCACTTTACAATTCTGATAAAAAATATCTTGATTCACTGATATCGACATACCTAGGAGTCTCGAAGAAAAAATTTGGAGAGCAGAAATCTGTTGAAGAACTCAAAGCCGAGCTTGCAAGAGTAAAAGCGAGATTAGAAAAGGTAGAGAAACATGGATACAAGAAACCTGTTGGAAGAAAAGCCGTATTTTTCTTTGTAACATTCTTCTTTGGATGGCATGCCATTATTACAATACTTGACAAAGAATCTCTGATTAACATACAGAATGTCAATCCATATCTTTTACCGATGTATTATCTAGAAAATGTAATCCCAGCACAATATCTTGACTATGTATCTCAACTGAATCTTAGCATACCAAAGATTGTGGAACTTGCATGGGGAGCAATGATGTTTACTTGGATAATACTTGGTTTTGTTTATCTAGTAAAGTTCATTCGTTCAAGATACAACCCTAATCGTTAAGGTCTAATTTTTATTTAAAATCAAAATCTTTGGAGTAGCTCTGTCCAGCAAAGGGCGAATGTGTTGAATAATATGTAGTTCCGTTAATTCTAATCTGCTCAGTACCACTTTGAAGTGCTGACCAAACCTGTGGATTATTTCCGTCATTGATTAGTTGTGCCTGGTTTGTAAGTATCTCAGAGTTATGCTGTGTAAGAGGCAAGTATGTTGAACTGTCTGATGCTCCTTCATATTTTTGTCCATACTGGCCGTGTCCAATTGAAACACCATTTACATAGATATCATAGCTTAGCATTTCAATAATCAAAGTATTGTCATTTGGATTTGTCAGATTAAATTTAGTCTCTATTGTTGCAGCCCTATTTGTTACTGACAATACAGATGAGCCATTGTATTGAATATCAATTGGTTTTACTTCGGTTAGCACTGATGTTAATGCAGATGGCGTATTGGCATTATGAGACATCATATTCTTAAGAAGACCTGAACTTGGAAGTACAGCAACTACACCAAGTATCGCAACTATAACTCCTATAGCAACAAAAATTAAAATTTTCTTCTCCATGAATCTTTCTACTAATTGTTCAATTCTTAAATGTTGAGTTGAAAACTCTTATAGTAAAAGTTTCAAAAGAAAATCTATGCAATATCATCAAGCAATCAGAATAGGTCAGGAAAGATCAAGAAAATCACAGATGACTTTGTTCTCACATGCAGGATTTGCCATGCTTACACTTACTGTAAAAAAATCTCAAGGAACATTTGTTCCTGTGGGAGAAAAAGAACTTGCAGCCATTATTGAAAAACCAGGAGAAGGCTGGCTTGTAGTAATAGTTGATGAAGAAGGATATGCCAAGTCACAATCTAAAGTTCTCAAAGAGGATGAAGCAAGAGAAATTTTGAAAAAAGCTATTTCTGCAGGAATTCCACAATATGACGGACAGATTAGACTAGTGTAATTTCAGTGCCCTCTGGGCTTCCTTTGAATGCCTTTTCTAATGTCTTGATGTCTGCCTTGAGTATCCTTGTCTTTAGTTTAGAACGCTCAATCACTTTTAGTGCAACAATATCCATCAGGTCATATCCTCCTGCTACAGAATCTTGGTGAACAAGCATAGAACGCAGTTTCTTTATCGGTATTTTTTTAAATTTAATTGCATTCTTGTTTTTATTTGGATCAGAATCATATACGCCATCAACGTCTGTTGCATTCAAAAATATGCCCGCTCTTACCTTTTCTGCAATAAGTGCAGCAGTAGCATTTGTGCTCTGTCCTGGATGAAGACCACCTGTGACAACAATCAATCCAGTATCTGCAGCATTTGCCACTTCTTTTAGATTAACTGGAGGATGAGGATATGCTTTTTCCTGTAATGCATAGATCAAAAGTTTTGCGTTAAGTCTTGAAACTTCGATTCCAAGCTCATCAAGTGTTGATTCATCTGCTCCAGAGGATCTAGCGTGGGAGATGTAGTGTCTTGCAATTTTTCCCCCGCCTGCAATTATGATTGGCTGACAGATTTTACTTATCTTGACAAAAAACTCGGCATATTGCTTTAGTGTTTTTGCATCCTCAAGACCAAACAAACTTCCGGATAATTTTATTACAATTCTTTTTTTCATTGTTTGTTTTCACCAAGAATGACGTGTGCTGCAATTTCAACCTTTTTTCTAAATTGTTGTCTTGTATAGACCCTAAGTGTATCCATAAAGCCAGAAATTGCAGAAACTAGTGGAATTTCAGATATTGGAAGCTCATAGGATTCCTTTGGACCTTCTCCTTTCTTTGTAGTAAGAATAATTGAATATGATTCTTTTTTTGATGGAGAGAGTGGAATAGAAGGTGTTTTGGATATATCGATAAAGACTTCGCATTCATCTACCTTTGATTTTTTGGCAATCTCTTTTTGAAGATCTAGCACGTTTACTTTACCCATTCGTGGACGTGTAAAGATCTTTTCATAGACACACTTGAGTAACTTTCGTTCTTGATATTCTATAGCAAGTCTGTCTTGCTCTTCGAAGATCTGCATTTCGTGGTGTGAGTGAGACAAGCTTTGAAATCACAAATTCATCAGTAAGTTGGATATATTTTTCCAGATTACCAGTTGTGAGATCAAGTTCATTGTCTGCAAGAAGCATTGACTCAAGCAACATTACTTCTGCAGATCGTACTGTCTTGTGAAAATAGACTGCCTTGAACATTTGATATCTTGAGATCATCATTGATTCAAAAGAGTAAAGGGCTGATTTATCAAGTGAAAGTTTTTTGTTATGAACATCAAGTGAATGTATTATTCGCATAAAATCTACCTTGGCATGTTCCGAGCCTGTAAAATAGCCATCACGGAGTAAATAGTCCATCATATCAGCGCTCAGTCCGCCAGAGATTATCTCGTTCATGAATTGGTATTTGGAATTTCCAAATGCAAGTTTACCAAGAAATGTTTTGTCAAATCCTGATTTTGTTACAATATCACCAATTTCGGATTCTAGTATGAGTCTCTTGCCAATATCTTCATGAGAAATTTTCTTCTTTTTTTGAAGAACTTCTTCGAAGAGGTGTGAAAATGGTCCATGACCAATATCATGCAACAAGGCAGCCATTCGGATATTTTCAGAATCTTTGGAATCAAGATATCCTTTCTCTTTGAGAACATTAGCTGCCTGACTTGCAATGTGCATAGTTCCAAGCGAGTGCTCAAATCTAGAGTGCTGGGCACCAGGATATACAAGATGAGCTCCTGCAAGTTGTCTTATTCTTCTTAGTCTTTGAAACACTGGCGAGTCTACCAGTTCAAGTTCATGTGGATATACTGTGATAAAATCATGAATTGGATCTACAATCTGAAGGTATTTTCTAGCCATGTTCTCATTTCATGTGTTTTAGTACAGTCGCTCTTACTTGTTGATGAACTTGATCTTTGCTTTGTGATGCATTTACAATGTGCCAGCCATATTTTTTTGCAAGTTTTCTGTATGTGTTAGCAATTTTGAGTGCAAACGTTTTATCTTTTTCAAATTTATCACGTCTTTGTTTTTTTCTAGAAAATGAATCGGAGACTTTGACATCAAGTAAGATGACCATGTCTTCTTTTGGAAGACCCTTGTCTAGATTTTCAAGCCACTTCAAGTCAAGTCCGTTTACTGTTCCATATACCAGATTTGATTGATAATAACGATTCATGATGACAACATAATTTTTTGAAAGAGCGTCTTGGATATCTTTTGATCTTTCCCATCTGTTTGCAGCAAGAAGACAATGTATCACTTGGGGAGGAAACTTTCGCTTGCCACTAAGAAAGTTTTTGATCTCTTTTCCAACAGGAGTGGTATAGTCTGGAAAACTAAATGTTACAGATTTCTTGTGTTTGGTTTTTAAAAAATCTCCCAATAGTTTTGATTGGGTTTTTTTTCCGGCCTGGTCAAAGCCTTCGATAACTATAATCATCAAATCCTATTGAATTGGGCAGTAGATAAATTGTGAATTGAACTAAGGTTTAATAATAAAAAAGCGCTAAACGATACTAAATGGGCTTTGGTAATTACATGGTAAAAGAAGTCATGAAAGAAATAGGCAACAAGTCACGCGAGTTTTATGAATTCATTCTTCCTCCTGTAGACATGATTCTACAAAATGACAGTCTCATAGTAACAATAGACATGCCAGGCTTTGACAAAAAAGAGATAAAACTTAGGCTAAACGGCAATATCCTCTCAATCAATGCAAAAAGAGAAGATGAGACAGAAGGAACAGTAATCTGGAGACAGAGACCCCGCTTTATTGACAAAAAAGTAAGACTTCCAATCGAGGTAAAAGATGATGAAGATCCAGGGGCATCTGCAAAATATCGTGATGGTGTACTCACCTTGACAATTCCAACAAAGACTGGAAAAAATATTACAGTAGAATAATTAACGTTCTCTTAGCAGAACAGAGATTCCCATAATTACAATAGATCCAATCATTCCAATTTCTCCAGCTAGATTATTTGTCGAATACAGAATTGTAGAGCCAACAAAGACTGCTGCAGAGAGAATACTGCCAGAAAGTAAAATGGTTCTTGATTTTGGCATGTTTGCTTGCATGTTTTTATTTTGTTCCAAGAATTGTCTGATTTCTGGAACTATAGCAATTGCAGAGTCTATTGATTTTACAAATTTGTTAAATGAGATCTTGAGTTCTTCAATGTATGCATCCCTTACGATATTTTCTTCTTCTAGAATATTTTGCAATACGTTAATGAATCTAAAGTTGACCTTGTGCGTCAGGTATACTCCTTCAAGTATTGATGCCATCCTCATGTAAAGTGCAAGATGCTTTGGAAGCTTGAAAGGAAATCTGCTCATTGTCTTGTTT
The DNA here is from genome assembly GCA_963722115.1 of uncultured Nitrososphaerota archaeon. GTDB lineage: Archaea > Thermoproteota > Nitrososphaeria > Nitrososphaerales > Nitrosopumilaceae > Nitrosotalea. Next base: position 15,418 of record CAVRLU010000005.1, on the reverse strand, counting down.
GCAAGATCCATCAGTGCCCGGACTTCCATTCTATCTACTTTTGTTCCATGGAAAGTCTTGAATTGAAAGTGCGATTCCTTTTTCTATAATATTTCTGTCAAATCCCGGCATGAGCATGCCAAGATCATCCATTGCAGCAACAGTTCTTGCAGGCTCTCTTTCAATTAGTGCAAGATAGAGTCTTATCAATTTCAGACGAGTTTTGCTATCCAGTCTTCCAACCATGCCAAAATCATAAAGTATCAGCGAGCCATCACTTGCAACAGCTATGTTTCCAGGATGAGGGTCTGCATGGAACAAGTCATGTCTTAATAACATCGTAAAAAACACCTTGTGGGCCCTTACAACAAGCTGCTCTCTATCAATTCCTGCCTCATCAAGTGCCTTTACGTTTGTTATCTTGATACCAGGAAGGTATTCCATGGTCAGGATATTCTGGCTTGATCTGTCATCGATTACAGACGGAATTCTTAGTTTGGGATAGCCTTCCATATTTTTCTTTATTGCCTTAAGATTTTTAGATTCAATTCTATAGTCCATTTCTTCATGGATTGTCTCAATAAACTGTGAAAGCATTGCTTCTGCAGAATATCGAAGATTTGGATCAACAAACTTCATTGCAAACGGAATAATTTTTTTAAGAACACGAATGTCTTCTTCAACTACTTTTTCAATTCCCGGCCTTTTGACTTTGATTATAACATCTTTGCCTCGCAACTTTGCTTTGTATACTTGGCCAAGCGATGCACCAGAAATTACTTCAGTGTCAACAGAATCAAAACACTGGTCCATTGGTCCCAGATCTTTTTCTATGATTGGTTTTACTTTGTCAAAGGATTCGGCAGGAACTTCATCTTGGAGCTTTGCAAGCTCTTCAAGATATGGTTGTGGTAAAATGTCGGCCCTTGATGATAACCATTGGCCTAGTTTTATGTAAACAGGACCAAGTGATATGAATGTCTTGAGAGCTTTTCTTGCATTTTTTTGATATCTTTTAAGATCAACATTTTTTCCTTGTTTTTTTACCCATTCTCTCCTATCCTTTCTTAAAGCAAATACAACCGGCATAAGTTTGAGAAAGGTTTGAATTGTATGAAATTTTGAAATTGTAATTCCCTCCTAGAATTCTTTCAGTTTTTTTACAAAAGAATAACTTGCGTATCCTGCTATTGCAGATGCGACAAGTCCTGCTAAAATAGATGTATTTTTTGAGAGAGGTATGTTTTTTTGCAATTTGTAAATACTTGATGAAATTTTTTTTCCAGCAATTATTCCACTTGCAATGCCAATTAGGATTTCAGGGGCATCACGTATGAGATGACCTATTGGGTCTTGTCTTGGATCAACTTTGTCCATGTGAACAAGATACTTGTCGTCATATTCTCGAATGTGTAGATTTCCATAGCGATATTGCTTTGTTGCACCATTTTTTTGACCCAAGACTGTCTCTTTGGCTTCTTCAGGCATAAAATGGCGAACTTCTTTTGGGATTTCAATTTCATCCCATGTCATATATGAAAAAACATCTTTCGAGTAAATATACCCTTAGCTTGATTCTTCTACTTTCTTTTCTAATGGAATCTTTTTCTTTCTAACCTTGAATACAATTCCACCTATTCCTGCTGCGATTGCTACAAGTATTACAATTTGAATCTGATTAAAGTTAAGGTTACCACTTGATTGAGCCGTTGGAGTTCCAAAAGATACCGTATCAATTTCAGTTATCGTGTGCTGCTGTAGTAGTGTATCTTTCCAAGTTAGCGTCACCTGAACTTTTTGATCACCAACTGGTGGTGTATCAGAATTTATTGGTATGTTAAATGGGACTGGTGCATCTATATCTATATCACCGATATACTGAGATGATTGCTTGATAATGGAATTGTCTAAAGGCATTACAGTTACCTGACCAAATACAGCTTTGACGTTTCCTTGATTAAGAACATTTCCTATTATCATCTTCTTGCCAGCTATTTCTGAGACTCCAATGTCATGAACTGAGATATCAATTACTCCTCGGATGTAATTTGCGAAATTCTGTTTTTCAATTATGGTTGCACCATCTCTTGTATATTGCAAATCAACATCATAGTTGACTGCTTGACCTTCAACACTGCTATCTGCAAAAACTGGAATGTCTACACTAGTACTATCTAAGGGACTTATTTCTTGTATGAACCACTTGTTATCTTTGAGAATTTTTAAACCATTGGAGTTTGGTGTAATTGTGATTCCGATGTTAGTCATCTTTGATGGCGATAGGTTTTCAAGTTTAATAGTCATATTTTGCATCACTCCCATCATGATATAAGATGGAGAGGATATTGCAATAGATGACATAGTTGAAGGTCCTACGATAAAGTCAACGGTTCTTGATGTTGTAATTTGGTTTCCTTGTCCATCAAAGTATGTTATTGAAAACGGGGCATGAATGGTTTGACCTGCCATGCTTTGTGGGATGAATGCTTTAAATGAAAAAGCATTAGATGTGCTAGGTTGTACATTTCCTACATCCCAGTGATTTTGATCCACTACTATACCACTTGATGTACTAGTGTTTTGGGGTTGAATAACAACTTCGACATTATTTAATGGGGCAGAACCTGGGTCTGAAACTTTTATTGTCACTTCATTGTTTGATGCTGGTTGTAAGAATGGATTATCTGCTTTTAGATTAATTACGCTCTTTCCTGTTATTTTGAAGTTAAAATCCAAGAATATTGTATGTTCTCCATTTTCTCGTACTCGTGTATAAGTGACCTTGATTGTTCCAGAATATCCATGAATGCCCATAGTTTTGTCAAGGTTCAAGTAAAATGTGAGCCCAAAAGATGATCCCGAAGTAGCTGTTTGTGTATTATCTGCTTGAATCAAGTTATCAGATGCAGAAGCACCAGAAAAGCCAACTGGTAGACTAAGAAGCCCATTAATTCCTGCGATATCCTCCGTTCCAACATTTGACAATATTACTGTAAATGGAACATTCTTGTCTCCAGGCTCAGCCTCAATTTTTTGTCCTGGAGTTCCAAAGTATGCATCAAGAAACTTGACATCATTATAGCCATGTTCAAAGGGTGACACAGCTGGTGTCAGTATTTCACCTGATGTAGCATAACTTGGAATTATAATTTGTCCGGCTAGTAATAGTACTGCTAGTATGACGGTCTTGTAGATCAAGTCAAACTTGCCTCCATTTCTTCTTTGACAATTCTACCATCTTTTATTGTTACTACTTTATCCACTTCGCCAAATTGATGACGGTCATGTGTTACAATAATAAAAGTCTGGTATAGTTTGCGATTCAAGGATTTTAACAACTGTACAGTAGTCTCGGCAGATACTGAATCCAAGTTCCCTGTTGGTTCATCTGCTAAAACAATAGCTGGTTTGTTTACAAGAGCTCTTGTGATTGCTACTCTTTGAGCTTGTCCACCAGATATCTGGTTTCCAAATTTGTGCATCTGACTTTCTAGTCCTACTGTTTTAAGTAATGTCTTTGATTCTTCTGTAGCATTTTGCATAGTACCTTGGATCTTTCTTGGTAGTGTCACGTTTTCAAGAACAGTAAGATCTGACAAGAGATTTGAAAATTGGAATATGAACCCAAGTTTTGAATTTCTAAATGAGGACAGTTGATTATCGTTTAGTGCAGATGTGTCAACTCCGTCAATTATCACCTTACCTCTGGTTGGTCTGTCAAGTAATCCAATCATGTTAAGTAGTGTAGATTTTCCAGAACCTGAGCTTCCAACAATTAGCATGAATTCTCCTCGTTTTACGCTAAATGATAGATTTCGTAAGGCGTACACTTCAGTATCTCCTTGGCCATAGACCTTATCGATATTTTTTACTTCTAGTACGTAATCAGCCAACTCTCATGGCCTCCACTGGTTCTAATTTTGTAGCCTTGTATGCTGGATAGATTGATGCTATAATAGCAAGTGCAAACGCCATAATGTCCGTCTGCATTATACTTGTCCAATTGTACTTGACCTCCAAGGGTAAGCTTCCCTGAAATGTCATGTGAGTCTCTTTTGCATATGCGGTATATGTTACACCCATAACAGTTCCAAGTCCTGCACCTATTGCACCTATTACCATTCCTTGAAATATGAATACCAGTAGTACATCTTTTCTTTTTGCTCCAATTGCTCTCATTACACCAATATCACGTGTCTTACTTGTTACCTGCATCATTTGTATGGTAACAACTGCAAATGCCGATGACATCATACCAAAATATCCAACCAGATTAATCAGAGCAATACCTGATCTAAAACCACGTAGTGTTGTCTCTGCTGATTCTTCTATTGTCTGTGCCTTGAATTTATCTGCGTTTGATGGAAATGCGCTAAGAAATAGATCCTTGACATCTTTGTCTTTTGTTGGATCATTTAGTCGGACAATAATTGATTGTGTTTGATGCGGTCTAGCTATTATTTCACGTAGTGTATCAATATTCATTATAACACTATTATCAAGACCTACTGAACCTGCAGTTGCAGTTATTCCGACCACTGTTAACCTTCGTAGAATATCATTACCAAACTGATCTTTGAATTTTAGTTTGATTGTATCTCCCACTTGTGGATATCCAAGATCCCTATCTACAATTGCTCCCAATACTGCTGAATTTCTAAATGAGACATATTGACCATCTCCTACAGTTTGGGACATTGTAGAAGCTTCTCTGTCTAGAACCGGATCAACACCTATGACAGGTACTGCGTAATCGTGTATGATCTGACCATTTATTGTTGCATTAATTGAAGCAGTAGCATCAATTCTCGGAGCAGCAGCTTGGACATATGGAATTCTTTCAAGCCAGTTTATCAACATAAAGTCAGATCTTGTGATAAAATCTTCTTGCCTTGTAATGTATACATGTCCAAATCGATAGTTAATCTGGTCACGAACTATTGCATCATACAACCCTTGAAAGATGACAGAATTTACTTGGACTACAAGTATTGCAATTGCAACGGCCAAGACTTGCTGCAATAAGGCTGCCTTTACGCCTAGTGATGAACCTAATGCCTATCTGAGCCCTGTAATCCAACAGACGATCATAAATTAGTCTGATATTTAATGTTATAGTGTGTTAATTTCACTATATCAGACATTAATATATACAAGATGTTTATTTTGATATAATTAATGAGGTATTACTATAAGGAATGGACAAATTAGATATACAAATTCTTTCACATTTACTCAACAATTGCAGAAAACCAGATCGCCAGATAGGCAACGAGATTGGCATTTCAGGTGTTGCTGTAAAATCAAGAATTCAAAAAATGATTCAAAATAAAATAATTGAAGAGTTTGCCTTGAAAATTGAACCTCCTGTTTTGGGGTATAGTGTTTTGTATTTTGTAGTGATTGGAAAAGAGATGGACCACATTTTAGATCAAATAAGATTGGTCGGAGAACCGTTTTATGTTGTTCCATGTGTTGGTGGAATTACTGTTTGCAGTATTGTAGTAAAAGAAGACCCTGCAAAGAAGATGGAACTTGCACAAAACTTGTTACGTGATGTTAGAGTGCTTAGTATATTTGAAGCAAAAAATCCAGAGATAAGATCAGATCTGACAAAAACAGATATTGAGATAATAGATATCTTGCTAAAAGATCCAAGATTAAAAATAGAAGAGATTGCAAAAAAATCTGGTTTTTCGACAAAGACCATAGCTCGATCACTTGAAAAATTGCAAAATGATGAAGCAATACAATTTACGTTGATATACAATCCAAAAAACATGGGAGAGTTTATTCCATTTGCAGTTTTGGTTGGAGTAAAAGGAGACATCAAAAAGACACTTGTAAAACTTGACAAAGTATTTTCAAAATCATTTTTACAAAAGCCATTTGTGCACATGAACCAGATTGTTTTATTCATGTATACAGACAATGTGTACAAGATGGATGATCTTGCACAAAAGGTACATGAAATTGATGGCATACAGTCAGTTGATCTTTTCATGCCAAAGACTATAACATTTCCACAAAAGTGGGCAAGAGATGCAATTGTACAAGCAAAGAAATCAAAGAGATTACACTTGATGCCTGAGATACATTCATAACATATTATTTCGCAATTTTATAAAATGAGAAAAAATGTCTTCAAAGGAAGAGTTCTCTCACTGAGTCTTTACACTTTATCCATAAACAAACGCAAAGTTACAAGAGAGGTAATAGAGCATCCAGGTGCAGCTGCAATACTTGCCATCGAGGATGGTAAAATACTACTTGTGAGACAGCATAGATTCCCGCATGGATATGTGCTTGAAATTCCTGCAGGAACACTGGAAAAGAGAGAAAAACCCCTAAAGTGTGCTCACAGGGAACTTCGTGAGGAGACAGGACACACTGCAAAGAAGATGATCCCTTTGATCAAGTACTATCCTTCAATTGGGTATAATACGGAAATCATCCATTGTTACGTGGCATCAGGAATCAAAAAAGTTGGCAGTCTGCAGCTTGACCATGATGAGATAATGTCTGTTGTTAAGATTGATTTCAAAAAAGTAATCAGGATGATAATGTCTGGAAAAATTACTGACTCAAAGACGATATGTGCTGTCTTGACTTATGCAATAAAGAAAAAATATCAAGTATAGACTGGTTTTACCAAGTCAGCAACATCTGCCCAACATCTTGACAATTTTTCAAATGTAAATACAAGATTTATCAATTGCATTGACCCTTGCTTTTTAGGATCAAGTGCTGAACCAACACTTGAGATCTTTTTTTGATAATTTCGATGAAGTGTTATTGCCTCAATTGCAAGTTTTCTATTGTTTTCAATAAATGATGTAATTGACTTTTCATGGACATTTTCAATTTCTGTTGCAACACCATAGAGTTTTTTCATATCTGCGTTTGATATTGGCAACTCTGAGATAGAATGTGCTAGTTCAATAATTGTATCACCTGCAGTCTCTAGCAGGTTTGCAGCTACCCTATAGTCTAGAATGTCTATATTTCCAAGATTTAATGCAGTAGCAAGTTTCTTGTCAACCATTGCACTTCGAATCAATCGTACTAGTAAGAAATATTGTCTATCAATTTCATCATCTCTGCTTGGCATTGTCTGCAACACTGACTTGTCATCTGATGTAAGACAAGATATTGTATCACGAAACATTCCAAGAACAATTGAGCTCATTCTCTTTAGGATCTTGTCTGGACTCAGCGTTGTTGCATCCAAAAGAAATTGTACATTGACATTTGATGCATCTTCTTCAACTATCTCCATTCCAACCAATCTGCGCATCAGTCCTCTGATCTTTTCTCTGTCCTCTACTGATATGGTTGATTTTCCTTTTATTTTTATTATATCAAAACCAAGCAGGTATGCGCCTGTAACATATGCGCTAATGTTTTCCTGTTTTGAGACAGGATATTCTATTACTACTTCATTTGGGGGTCTGCTACCACCAGTTGGAGTAATTGAGACACTGTTGGTTCCGGTTTCAATCTCGACCTCATCACTTTTTTCAAGTTTGTTTGCTTGAACCCATTCTATTGGAAGAGATACCAGTATGCTGCTTCCTATCCTTTGCAGGCGTCGAATGAATTTAGTCAATTTATACTAATTTATATTATTTAATGATCATTTTTATATTTTTTCACTAGTTTAAGCTAGTTATGCAAGCAGTAGCCTTTGCGCCAGGCCATATTACTGGATTTTTCAAAGCTGAAGTAGAGCCAAGAGAGCCTGAGCAAAAGGGTTCAATCGGCGCAGGATTTTGCATCAAGGAAGGCGTAACTACAAAAGTAAAGGTGACCAGCTCTGACAAGCCTGGATTTAAGATTACAGTCACTGGTTACAAGTCAGATAACACTCAAGTTTCAGAATTTGTTGTAAAGGAGTTTTTTAAAATTGTAAATGAAAATTATTTTTTGGATATTGAACATGATACCACAATTCCAGTTGGGTATGGTCTTGGCTCAAGTGGTGCTGTTGCCCTAAGTTTGGCATTTGCATTAAACAAGGCACTTGGGACAAATCTATCCAGAACAAAAATAGGCCAGATTGCCCATAATGCAGAAATTTACTGCAAGACAGGACTTGGAACCGTACTGTCATCATATCATGGAGGGTTTGAAATCAGAACAAAACATGGGGCTCCGGGAATTGGCAGTCTGCAAAAGATTCACACAGATTATTCTGCAATTGTAATTTGTTTTTCTCCAATATCAACAAAAGAGTTCATCAAGACTGAGCTCTCAAAGATAAACGGTCTTGGTGGAAATATGGTTACAAAATTGCTAAAATCAAGAGATCAGATGGAATTTTTGGACATGTCACTTGAATTTGCAAAGTATGTTGATGTCATTACACCACAAATGCAGCAAGTAATTGATGACTTGTCACAAAATGGATTCAAGTCAGGAGTTGCAATGTTTGGAGAGACCATATTTACTCTAGTTCCAAAATCAAAAGAATCTCAAGTGATAAAAATTTTAGAAAAATATGACGGAATGATAATCAAGACAGAGATAGACAAGAGCGGAGCTAGAGTCTCCTAGTGCTAATTCCAAAAACACATCCTAGGGCTGCATCCCTGCATGTCAGAGAAAAGCTTGTCCAAGGATTCAGAGACGGTCTGGTTGTAGAAGAAGGTCTTTTGGCCCATGGAAGAGGCGAGATGTTTGATTACCTCATTGGAGAAAAGACATCAAAGACTTCTCACAAGGCAATCAAGGCTGCAGCAAGAGCACTTGTCATGGCTAAATTGCCTGTAATTTCGGTAAATGGCAACCTTGTAGCCCTTTGTCCAAAGGAGATAGTAGAACTATCAAAGATTACAGGCGCAAAAATTGAGGTAAACCTGTTTTATGCAAGTGAGAAACGAAAAAAGGCCATAGCACAAGCTCTGAAAAAAAATGGTGCCAAAGAAATATTGGGAATTGATCCTAAATTTTCAAAGAGGATTCCTAAACTTGACAGTGCACGAAGAATTGTAGACAAGCGCGGAATATTTTCTGCAGATGTCGTACTGGTGCCATTAGAAGACGGTGACAGGACTATTGCGTTAAAGAAATTTGGGAAAAAAGTAATTACATTTGATTTGAATCCAATGTCTACGAACTGCACAGACTGCAGATATTACAATTGTAGACAATGTCATACGGGGAATGAAAATACTGATTGATGTTTGTAAAAAATTATCAAAAGAAGATCTGGAAAAGACATCAAAGTTTGATAATAAAAAGAACTTGAAAAAATCAATTCTTGCCATAAGAAAAAACTTGAGGAGAATGGCCAATGCCTAAATCTGTTAGAGACATTTTATTGATGAAAAATTCCAAAAAGATTACAGTTATCACTGCATATGATTATACCACTTCGCAACTTTGTGACAAAGCCGGTGTTGACATGTTACTTGTAGGCGACAGTGCTGGAATGGTGATGCTGGGATATGACAATACCATTCCGGTTACAATGGACCAGATGTGTCTTTTTACAGAAGCTGTTGCAAGGGGAAGACAAAATGCTCTTGTTGTTGCAGACATGCCTTTCATGTCGTACCAATCTAGTAAATCCCAAGCAATTGAAAATGCTGGAAGACTTGTCAAGTCAGGGGCAGATGCAGTAAAGCTTGAGGGCGGAGTTGAGATTAAAGATACCATACATGCAATTGTTGAGATTGGAATTCCTGTAATGGGACATATCGGATTTCAGCCTCAGACTACAACATTGCAAGAAGGCTACAGGGTCCAAGCAAAGACAAAAGATGCCGCAATTAGGCTAATTGAGTCTGCCAAAGCCCTTGAGGAGGCAGGTGTGTTTAGTATAGCACTTGAGATGGTAACAAAAGAGGTCTCAAAGATTATTTCAAATTCTATTGGAATACCAACAATAGGCATTGGTTCTGGGTCTGACTGTGATGGACAGGTGCTTGTAGTACATGATGTCTTGGGCTTGTATGAAAAAATAAAACCAAAGTTTGCAAAAAGATATCTCGAGTTATCTTCAGATATTGTAAAAGCTGTCGAGTCTTACAAAAATGATGTAGTATCAGGCAAGTTTCCTGGTACAGAACACTCTTTTTCCATGGATAAAACCGAACTGGAGAGGCTGAAAAAAGAACTTGGCTGAAAAACATCCTTCTTTAGATATAGTAGGCTCTGATGGTATGGAGCTTGCAGGAAAGAAAATTATTCTGTGCATATCTGGAAGCGTTGCTGCATACAAGTCAATTGAACTAGCAAGATTGTTTATGCGACATGGTGCAGACGTTACTTGTGTTGCAAGCAAAGCTGCAACTGACTTGATAAAACCAAGCTACTTCAAGTGGGCAACAGGAAATGAAGTAATTACAAAATTAACTGGAGATTTGGAGCACATCAAGGTTGCAGATTACAAACAGTCTGATTGTATAGTTGTGTATCCATGCACTGCAAATACACTTGGTAAATTGGCAAACGGAATTGATGATACGCCAATCTCTACTGTTTTAAGTGTTGGACTGGGTTCCAAGATTCCAATTGTTATAGGACTTGCAATGCACCAGGCAATGTATGAAAATCCTGCAGTTGTAAAAAATATAGAATTTCTAAAAAACAAAGTTGATTTTATCTCTCCAAACTTTGTTGAGGGAAAGGCAAAGGCTGCAGAGCCTGAAGAGATACTAGAGAAAATATTGCAAAAGTTTGGCTCTTCATCTGTTCTCAAGGGAAAGAAGGTACTCATCACTGCGGGTCCTACCATAGAATATATCGATCCTGTGAGGGTTATTACAAATCAAAGTACGGGCAAGACCGGAGTATTACTTGCATCAGAATTTGTCTCAGCAGGCTCCAAGGTCACCATGATTTATGGTCCCGGAACAGAGATTCCACCCAAAGGTGCCAAAGTGATACGAGTTCAGACCAGTGATGAGATGAGTAATGCACTACGAAAAGAGATGAAGCAAAAGTTTGACATTGTGATACTTGCAGCAGCAGCTTCTGATTATACTCCAGAAAAACCAAAAAGAACAAAACTTGACAGTGATCTTCTTAGAATTTCTTTAAAGCTAAAAAGAGTGCCCAAGATGATTAATGATGTCAAAAAGATTCAGAACAATGTCTTTCTTGTTGGATTCAAGGCAGAAGCTAATGTATCCAAAAGAGATTTGATAAAAAAAGCAAGAGAGAAGATGATACAATCAGGTTGTGATCTTGTGATTGCGAATGATATAGGTACTAAACGATACAAGGAAAATCCAGCTTACAACGATGTCTTTGCTGTAGATAGAATTAATGTAGTTAATTCAGGTTGGAAGAGCAAATCAAAAATTGTGAAATTCATAAGAAATCAAATAGAAAAACAAATTTCATACTAAAGATCATACTGTAAAGGCCTAATTAGTTTGAACTTTCCATCTGAATCCATTTCAAACAATTGAGAAGTTTCACTTGGATTGCCTTGTCTATGCTTTGACAAAAATACCATACATGTGTATTTATCCAAATATGGACATGCCTTGATGAGATCATTTAAAGAGAAAGGTTCCATTAACTTGCCTGCCTTTATTGCCCTAACAATTGTTCTATAAATTACATGTACTGCCATAGTACTATAGATACACTAGTACTGTTTGAATATTGGCCTAGTTATACAACAATCAATTCTTTTGTAAACTTGTGAATAACTTCCACCTTATTTCCAACTATAACAGAATCTTCGATTCGTACACCAAACTTTCTCGGAATGTATATTCCAGGCTCTACAGTTACTGCCATGTTTTTCAATAATACAGCTTTGCTTGATGGACCAAGATTTGGAAGCTCATGCACCTCAAGTCCTATACCATGACCTGTTGAGTGGATAAAATATTTTCCATATTTTTTCTTTTCAATTACTTTTCTACAAGCATCATCTACAGATTTGCAAGATACATTTGGCCTGACAGCTTTGAGCCCTGCCTCTTGTGATTGTCGTACAATTTCATAGACTTTTTTTGCCTCTGCTGATACTGAACCAAGGCCAAATGTTCTTGTTGCATCAGAGACATATCCCTTGTATCGTAAAGTAAGATCAACTACAACCATGTCTCCATTTTTGAATTTTCGATCAGTTACCTGTGCATGTGGCAATGAACCATTTGGACCACCTGCTATTATCAACGGGTTTAGTGTTGACTTGTATCCAGTTGCAAACATGCCTCGCTCCATTGCATACTGCATAAGTATAGTCTGAAGCTGTGCCTCGGACTGACCTATCATCATTTCATCTACGCACATCTCATACATTTCATCTAGTATCGAGGATGCCCTTTTCAGTATGATAATCTCTTGGGCATCTTTTACTTGTCTTGCACGATAAAATGGATCAGTAGAAGATTTGACTCCAGGAAGAGACCTCTTTAGGCTCTCTACTATGTTGTAACTGTCGCTGTCTGTACACACTTTTCTGCCCTTTAGCATCTTGACAAGTGTAGCAAGAGAGCCCTTTCCACGCTCAGACTTGACTATCTCACAGCCAGTAGATTCGTCCTTTGCACGTCCCATCTCAAGCTCTGGGGAAACAATAGTACAGCCATTTTTATCCAATATTCCAATTGCTTCGCCCCAAAATCCAGTCATGTAAAATAGATTTTCAGGCTCAAAGGCAACTAGTGTATCACATCCCATATCATTACAATATTTCACTAGATTCTTTCTGCGTTGATTCAACACAACAATTCTAACTCTTTACTATTTTATATTTGCTGGAAGGTTTAGATATTGGAAAAAGACTTTCTGGGTTTATGGAAGAGAAAAAGAAAGTTGTAGCATTACTATCAGGAGGACTGGACAGTAGACTAGCAGTAAAAATGATGCAAAATCAAGGATTTGATGTTACTGCTGTTGCAATAAAAACTCCGTTTTGTGATTTTGATTGTGGGAGAGGTTGTGGATTTGAAATTAGAGAGACTGCAGATTCACTAGGTGTTGATCTAAAAACTGTATATCTTGGCGATGACTATATCGAGATGTTAAAAAATCCAAAGCACGGTTATGGTTCTGGCATGAATCCATGCATTGATTGTAGATCAATGATGTTCAAGGCTGGCAAAAAAGTGATGGACGATATTGGTGCAGAATTTATTATATCAGGTGAAGTTCTTGGCCAAAGGCCAATGAGTCAGTTTGCCCCAGCATTAAAAACAATAGAAAGAGAATCCGGATTAGAAGGAATTATAGTCAGACCACTTTCTGCTGCATTGTTACCACCAACACAACCTGAAATTGATGGAATAATAAAAAGAGAAAATCTTGGAATGATTCGTGGACGTTCAAGAAAAGAACAATTAAAGATGGCAAAAGAATTTGGTTTTGATAATCCGCCAAATGCAGGCGGCGGATGTTTACTAACTGATCCTGCATTTGCAATTCGAGCAAAAGATCTTTTCCATCATATCGAGACACCGACAACAAACGACATTGATCTTCTAAAGATTGGAAGACATTTTAGATTTGATGAGAAGACAAAATTAATTGTTGGAAGACACAAGGATGAAAATGAAATGCTAAAAGCTCTTGCATTACCTGGTGACGTTTTATTTGATACAAAGGATCATGTCGGTCCAATCTCAATGTTGCGTGGTGAGGATTCTGAGAAAAATCTCAAATTAGCTGCAGTTATCACATTACGATATTCTGATGCACCAAAGGACTTGCCATGTATAGTATTAACAGAAAAGAATGATGCAAAGTCAGAGATTTCTACCGCTTCAGTTGCAGAATCCGAATACCTCCAGTATAGAATTTAGTCATACAACCCAATCTGTGAATTGCATTTGACTGCAAAGACTTTTTGAGGGAGTTGATCGCTTACAAATGGTATGCAGACACAAAAGGCTCCCACTTACCTCAAGGCAATAACTTTGAGGGATTACAGTGATGTCCACAGTGTAAAGGAGGATATCAAAAAGGGAATGATTCTAGTTCTCAGGGTAACCCCGCTTGCACAAAAAAATGTGGATGAGCTTAGAAAGGCAGTAGAAGAGATCTATAACATTGCAAAAAATGCAGATGCAGACATTGCAAGGCTTGGTGAAGAAAGGATCATTGTTACTCCATCCGGAGTAAAGATCTGGAGAGCCGAGTACGATCTAAAGTAGTCTAATTCCTTCTTGTACTTGTGGACAGGTTGTTGCAATTCTAAACATTCTGTGCACCGAGCTTGCCAAGTTTTCACACTTGCGTCGTTCACCGTGATTTACAATTACTCTTCTAAGTTTTGGTCTGAGTCGGTGGATATATGACATCAATTGGTTGTAATCACTGTGACCACTGAATCCATCAAGTTTTTCAGTTGAACAGTTGATATTGATTACTTCAATTTTTCCGTCTTTTCCAACAACAGAGACTTGTCTTGATCCATCAAGAACTCTCCTTCCCAGAGTACCATTTACTTGATATGATACAAACAAGATCTTGTTTTTCTGGACTGGTGCAATATTTTTAAAATATTCAAGCACTGGTCCACCCTCTAACATACCAGATGTTGCCAGGATTATACATGGACCTTCACGTAATGGTTCTTCTCTTGCATCAGAATGTTCAATATTTGTAAAATATTCAGAATCAAATGGATTATCGTCTGTCTCAAGGATCTTTTGTCGGAGTTCTCGTGCAAGATATTCTGGATATGATTCATGAATTGCAGTTGCCTCTGAGATCATTCCTTCTGTAAATACAGGAGCTTCCATTAGTTGCCCTTGTTTCATGTATTGATCGATTACCATCAATAGTTCCTGTGCACGTCCTACTGCAGGAATTGGAATAAGCACCTTTCCGCCATTTCGCAATGTCTCATTTACTGATTTGATAAATGCGGCTTCTACTTCTTCTCTTGTTGACTGGATATCTTCTTTTGCACCATAAGTACTCTCAATTAGTAAGGTTTCAACTCTTGGAAAGTTCCAAGAAGCACTCTCAAATAGCATAGATTTCCCATATTTTAGATCCCCTGTATAGACAAAGTTGTGATTGCCGTTTCCTATATGGAAATGACAGACTTGCAGAGCCCAAAATGTGTCCTGCATTTGAGAATACTAGTTTGATATCAGGTGATATGTCAGTTACAGTTCCATATGATAACGGTATAGTCTGCTTCATGACCTGCTTGACATCTCGCTCGGAATATAGTGGAACTCTACCTTGTGCTGCTGCAACTTTTATCGCATCAGTCTGAATTAGGTTCATCATAGGTAGTGTTGGCTCTGTACAATAGACAGGGCCCTTGTAGCCGTACTTGAACAAAACTGGTAGAAATCCTGTGTGGTCTAGGTGAGCATGGCTAATTACTACGGCATCAAGTTCGTCCAGTGTTATGTTTGGCCAGTCAAGCCTAGGATATGCGTCTATTGGATTTCTTGCACCGGGGTTTATTCCACAGTCAATTAGGATCTTGCTTTCATGAGTGGTAAGCAACATG
>CAVRLU010000004.1:0-7917 GCA_963722115.1 uncultured Nitrososphaerota archaeon | reverse complement strand
TCAATGTATTGCTCTTTTTTTGTAAACTCGTCCACAATACCCATTGATAATGGAACTTCTGGACCTACAACTGTTACACAGTTGTTCTCTTTTGCAAATTTGACAAGGCCTTCAATATCATCAGAGGAAATATCCACATTGTTTTGAGTTCCCCCGTTTCCAGGGGCAAAGTAAATTTTATTCACATGGGTACTTTGAGCAAGCTTCCAACCCATAGCATGTTCTCGTCCACCAGAGCCTACAACTAGAACATTGACCAATGCTTTCGGCTTTGATTATGAGGTATATAATCCAAGATTGAATTTAGAAATATTCATTAAAGCAATGATTTGGATGTACTTTATTGACTCAAGTAGATACAACAAAAGCTGTTTATCTTTTCACACACGGTAGAAGAGATCTGGAACAAGCTGCAACAGATGCACTTGTTGCAAACGGGTTTACAAAAGACAAGATATCACCTGCCAAACCCGATGCGGTAGGAAATATTGGTGATTACATGGCAATGCTTTGGATGCCTCCAACTCCTGATCATATAAAAATCCAAAAAATCACAAAGGTAGAAGCAGTAAAGCCGGAAGGCATGATTGGACTCTGGAAAGGAGTCTCAAAAGAAGACGTATTTACAATACCATTAAAATAAATCACAAATAATTTTTACATCAACTGATTTTTTTAATTATGATTTAGATTGCATACATCTAAATGAGATCTTGCACGAGTGCCAAAATAAAACTCTCAAACTCAGAATCCTGAAATTTTATCACCTCAACTTTGTCTTGCTCCATTGCAGCCTTGATTGCATTTAGATGATAACATTGTCTTCCCTTTTCCATTGCGTTATAGTAATAATCCTCACATGAGCAGTATCCCAGATTCAAGTCAAGCCAGTATTCATTTTCTTTTCCCACTACAGTCCAGACTTTTCTGTTACTTGGCTCAAACAAATGTAATTTCACACCATTTGATGATAGGATAGACGCTACATTACCAGACTCTTTCACAAGAATTTAAATGAAAAAAGTTACGTATATCTTAAATGGTAAAGACGAGAATCATCCCTTCACAGCCAGCCTTAATTTTAGAAGACGAGCAAAGATTTCTGGTTGTAACTGATTTACACATAGGATTTGAGCTTGGCATGATCTCAAATGACATCAATGTAAGACCAGAGGAGATTATCCAAGAGATACATTCTAGCCTTGATTCTCTAATAAAATCTGAAAAGCCTGATACTCTGATTCTTTTGGGAGATATAAAATCGGGAATAGAGTCGATCTCAAAGATAGAATGGCAGACAGTGCCAATGTTTTTTGAGATTGGAAAAAAGATCAACACCATAGTAATACCAGGAAATCATGATGGCAATTTGTCCTATCTAATTCCTGACTATATTACCATGACAGGGCCATCAGGTCTGGTCATTGGAGACACATTATTGACGCATGGTCATGCAATGCCGTCGGAGAATTTCGCAGATGTAAACAGAATAGTAATGGGCCATCTCCATCCAGCATATTTCCAAGAGGGCTCGGTCTTGGACGGACAAAGATTATGGGTATCAATCAAGGCAGACAAGAGCAATATTTTTCCGTCAAGCAAGGGCGAGATTGAGATAATCATCGTGCCATCTTTTAACAGGTATTTTTATGCCACAACCAAGAGGTATCACAAAAAATCAATCTCTCCAATACTTGAGAGAATAAAAAAGGTGTACTCTGCAAAGGTTGTGACACTTGATGGATCTATAATTGGAGATGAATCCATACTCAAAAATGTAGTTTGACGTCTAATCTATTTTTTCATAGGATTCTAATGGTTTTTTTGTAGTCTCGTTATGCTTTAACCACTCTAGTGTCTTTGCAAAAGAATCTGCAAGCTCTGTAGTTATCAATACAGGAATTCCAAGCTCCACTGCTTTTCTTCTAATTTGATATTCATCATAAAGCATACCAACATATTTTTCAAGTGTCGAGGTACTTGGGACATTTATGATAAAGTCAATTTTTCGCTCATACAACAAATCTGCAATGTTTGGCTTTCTTTCAGGTTCACTTATTTTATAGACTACGTCAACATCACCAATTCTTTTATCAGACAAAAATTCAGCAGTATGCTCAGTTGCAAGTAGTTTGTATCCAAGGCTTTTTAACAAAAGTGCAGTCTGCAATAATTTTTCCTTGTTCTCAGATCCACCAGCGCTGATAAGAACAGAGCCCTGTTTTGGAAGAGAATACCCTACCGAAGTCAGACCCTTTGCAAGTGCATCATAAAAACTATCACCAAAGCATGCTGCCTCACCAGTTGACTGCATCTCCACTCCCAATACAACATCTGCACCCTCAAGCTGCATAAAGGAAAATTGTGGAACTTTGATTCCATAATTATGAATCTTACGCCACCTATCTTTTGCAACAAGTGGAAGTGGTTTTCCCAATACTGCACGTGCTGCCAAGTTTATAAGATTCATCCTTACAAATTTTGAGACAAACGGCATGGAACGTGATGCCCTGATGTTGAGTTCTATTACATAGACCTGATCTTGGTTAATCAAAAATTGTAGGTTAAACGGTCCTTTGATTTTAAATGCAACGGCTACTTTTTGAGTATAATCAAGTATAGTGTCAATTACCTTGTTGTTTAGAGTCCATGGAGGAATGCACATCATGGAATCTCCAGAATGTACTCCAGCACCTTCAATATGTTCAATTACTGCACCAATCACGACATTCTCTCCATCTCCCACACCATCAACTTCAGCTTCAAGTGAATTTAGCATGAACTTTGTAATAACAACAGGATAATCAGGTGAGACATTGGTTGCCTCTTCAAGATATTTTTTGAGCTGAGTTTCAGACCAGACAACTTTCATTGCAGCGCCACTTAGAACATAGGATGGTCTGACAAGAACTGGATATCCAACTTTGACTGCAAATTTTTTAGCATCAACAAGACTTGAAAATGCCTGCCATGGAGGTTGCCTGATATTTAGATCATCAAGCACCTTGCTAAAGGTGGAACGATTCTCCGCCCTGTCAATATCTTCAAAAGATGTTCCAATAATTTTAATTCCATTTTGTGCAAGCTTTGGAGTCAGATTATTTGCAGTCTGTCCTCCCACTGCTGTGACAATGCCATCTAGTTTTTCAAATTCTGCAATATCTAGAACCCGCTCAAGTGTCAACTCTTCAAAGTACAATCTGTCACAGATATCATAGTCAGTAGATACAGTCTCTGGGTTACAATTAATTACAGACACTTCTTTTACACCGTTTTCTTTTAATCCCCAAACCATGTTTACTGTTCCCCAGTCAAACTCTACACTGCTGCCTATCCTGTATGGACCTGCACCAAGTACTGCAATTTTTTGCGAATCAGAAGTTATCTCAAAGTCGCTAGTCTTTCCACCATATGTCAAATAGAGATAGTTAGTCTTGGCAGGCCACTCTGCTGCAAGTGTGTCAATTCGTTTTACAACAGGCAAAATTCCTTCTTTTTTTCTTATTTTTCTAATCTCAAGGTCATCTTTTCCAACTATCCTTCCAATTTGTTTGTCAGAAAAGCCCAGTATTTTTGCCTCATGAAGTACATCTTTGTCAAGGGCAGACTCTTTGATTCTTTTTTCAGAATTTACTATGTTTCGAATTTTTTCTATAAACCACGGGTCAATTGCAGAGAGTTTGTAGATACGCTCAACAGGCATTCCTTGCCTTATTGCCTCTGCTACATAGTACAAGATACGGTCATCTGCGTGTTGAAGTTTATTTTCAATCTCTTCAATGTCGTATTTTTTATCGCCGTTACGATTTGCAACCAGACCATCGTTTCCGATCTCAAGCATTCGTATTGATTTTTGCAATGATTCTTCAAAGCATCTTCCAATTGCCATGACCTCACCTACTGATTTCATGGTGGGACCAAGATTACGATTAGCAAGTTCAAACTTGCCAAAGTCCCACCTAGGATGCTTGCATACAATATAATCCAAAGACGGTTCAAAACATGCAGTTGTAGTTTTTGTGATACGGTTTACAAGTTCTGGCAAAGTATAACCCATCACAATTTTTGCTGCCATGTATGCAATAGGATATCCAGTGGCTTTGCTTGCAAGAGCTGATGAGCGAGAAAGTCTCGGGTTCATCTCAATTGCAACATACTTGTCAGAATATGGATCTAGTGCAAATTGGACATTGCATTCACCAACAATTCCAACATGCTTTGCTGCACGCAATGCTGCAGAGCGTAATAATTGATATTCATAATTGTCAAGTGTCTGCGATGGTGCGACTACAATATTATCTCCAGTATGAACCCTCATCGAAAGTACATTTTCCATGTTACAGATTATCACATTGTTTCCAGCGTAGTCTGCCATGACTTCATATTCAATTTGTTTCCAGTGTCCAACATATTCTTCAATTAGAACTTGGCCTACTAGACTTGCATTAAGACCTCGTGATACAATTTCATGTAGTTCGATTTCATTATGTGCAACGCCTCCACCCTTTCCACCCAGCGTATATGCAACTCTTATGATAACAGGATAGCCCAGTTCATTTGCAATCTTTTTTGCATCCTCAAAGTTGTACACAGTCCTACTTTTGAGAACAGGCACATTACATGCAATCATGGAATCCTTGAAGAGCTGTCTGTCTTCGGTGGCCTGTATTCCAGTTACCTGAGTTCCAAGTACTTTGATTCCATATTTTTTAAGGATTTCAAGTTCATCTAGTTTTACTCCACAGTTGAGTGCAGTCTGGCCTCCAAAGCCAAGCATTAGGCCATCTGGCCTTTCTGCTTCTATGATAGATTCCACATATGCAGGATTTACCGGAATAGAGTACACCTTGTCTGCAAACCTTGTATCAGTTTGGATTGTTGCAATGTTTGGATTTACAAGTACACTCTTGATACCTTCTTCCTGGATGGCTTTGAGGCACTGGCTACCGGAGTAGTCGAATTGACGGCCACTTGAAGTGACTTTCGCCTGCTTCTCCGATTTTGATTGCCCCACTGCCAAGAACTAGAATCTTCTTTAACGACTCATCTTTTGGCATTGTCCTCCCCTATGAGTTTCTTGAGCTCTTCAAAAATAAACATGCAATCAAAAGGTCCAGGTGATGCCTCTGGGTGAAACTGTACGGCAATTATCTTTTTTTGTTTGTGTTTTATTCCTTCCACTGTTTTATCATCTGCATTTGTGAACCATAATTTAAAATCAGTATTTTTCAAAGATTCTGGGTCAATACAATATCCATGATTTTGACTGGTAACATAGACTTGATTATTATCAAGATCAATGCAAGATTTGTTTTGTCCTCGGTGGCCATACTTTAGCTTGTAAGTATTTGCACCACCTGCCAGTCCCAAGATTTGTGCGCCAAGACAAATCCCCAGCGTTGGAATATTTTTCTCAATCATGTATTTTGCAGTCTTCATTGTTTCACCACACTTGAGTGGGTCTCCAGGTCCGTTTGAAATTACAACTCCTTTGGGATTGTATGATAAAATTTTCTCAATAGAATAATTCCATGGAACTTTGATTACCTTGTAGCCCAAGCTGCGAACATTTCGCAATATAGCATTTTTTACTCCGGCATCAATTACTACGATGGACTCTGACTCTGTGCCAAATGTTTGTGGTTCTTTTGTAGAGACAATATTCATAAATTCTTCATCGTTGTATTTTTTGGCAGATGTCAGTTTCTTTTTAAGTTCAGATACATCAATAGGAGTATCAGATACCGCAAGTGCTGCCATCATGACTCCGTTTGTTCGAAGTTTTATCGTAAGTTCCCTGGTATCAATTCCTGAAATTCCCGGAATTTTTTCATTATACAGCCATTCATCAAGTGTCAGGGACAAATTCCAGTGGCTTGCAGTAAGGGACAATTCATGCACTACAAGCCCCCTTGCCTGAATCACCTCCGACTCGAAATTCTTTCGTATTCCATCAGAGTCTTTTGCCATAGGGTCAGGAACTCCATAGTTTCCCACAAGCGGATAGGTAAGTGTTAAAATCTGTCCACTATACGAAGGGTCTGTGAGTGCCTCAGTATAGCCCGTCATGCCAGTATTGAATACAGCCTCACCAAAGGCAGTAGTAGAATAACCAAATCCCATTCCCTCAAAAACAGTCCCGTCTTCTAAAAGCAACACACCAAACTTGTTCACATGCTTGGCTTTTTTTGTTGGAATCCTTGAAACCCTCAGCATGTGCATTTTGATAGGAATTTAAATTTTATGCCGATCTAGAATAGAAAAATTAAGATCATCGATCGCAAAATACAGGACAAAAGTTTGAAAGTCACTTGCTAGTCTTTAATTGTTCTAAACCAGCCATTATTTCATACACAATATCTGCAAGACATTTCCAAGATGAGTTGGGGATGTTTTGGTTTGAGATTAGATGTATGCTATCAACATACGATTGGATTATCATAATCTTCATCTGTTTTCTTGATAGCATCATGTAGGTCCAATGAAAATATTTGAAAATGATTCCCAATAGTATAATTAACTAGAGTGCTTTGAATTGTTCAGTCCACTTGTAGTATGCCCTAATCATTTCCATGCTGACACTTGGTTTTCTTCTGGATATAATCTCCTTAAAGTCAGCTGTTGTTAGTACACGCGGTTGCGACTTTGGCTCTCCCAATACTTCTTCTCCAAAGTTTGGAGAATGGAATAAATCATTTACAACCATTAGTTGTGCAGACTGGCATATGTCTTTGACATCAGATGCACTGTATCCATCTGCAAGTTTTGCAAGCTCAAGTGACTTTACTTTGTCATCCTTGTGTAATGGAGCAGTATAGAGATTGAAGAGTGCATCTCTTGCTTCAAGTGATGGAAGCGAAACATAGACTCTCTTGGTAAATCTTCTAAGAAACGGCCAGTCAAGACTCCAGGGCTTGTTTGTTGCACCAATGACATAGAGTTTGAGGTCTTTTCCTTTACCGTTGATTCCATCCATCTCGGTCAAGAATTGGTTTTTGACACGAATCTCTCCACCAATCTCACTGTTACGGTTACCAAGAAGTGAATCTACTTCATCAATGAATAGTATAACTGGAAGTCCTTCTTTTTCTGCCAGTCCCCTTGCCATTTGGAATAGCTTGGAGACATTTTTCTCTGCTTCGCCTAGCCACTTGCTCATCATAGATGCTGCATCTACGTTGATAAAGTAACCATCAATCTCATTTGCAGTAGCTGCTGCAATGACTGTCTTTCCACAGCCCGGTGGGCCATAAAGCAAGATTCCTCTTGGCCATCCAAGAGGGAACAAGTCTGGTCGTTTTGCAGGATATACAATTGATTCTCGTAAAGCATTTTTAGCATCATCTAAACCGATAACTTCTTGCCATGTTACGTTTGGTTTTTCCTTCATTATCAGTGAGTCTAGTTCATTTTTGGTAAGGGATTGTTTTTGTTCTTCAGGAGTTGCTTTGGGATCTACAGCTGGTTCCAATTCAACATTGTTCATCTGTAATGCCTTGATGCGATTCTGATATGCCGCAGTTCTCTCCTGGTATACTCTGTTTAGTTTGTTATCAGGATAAAGCTGGATTAATTTAACAAGTGATTCAATTGCTCTTTGGTAATTTGCAATTGCCATCCCTCTGGCACCTTGCGAATCAAGTTTTATTGCCTCTGCGGCAAATTTGCTTGCACTATTTTCTAATTCTTGAGGGGCTAGACTCATAATATCATCAACTATATCTCGACTGCGGTTCTTTCAAGGTAATCACCAGTGTTAACTCGTCTAGCAGAATTTGTTAAATTAATTGAACCAACTTCAATTCTTGTCATTTCAGCCTTCACAGGTTCAATTTTTACAGGTTCGACTTTTGGGGTGAGAGTACTTAGAAGAGATGGAATCCTAAAGTCATCAATCTTGGTTTGAGCCGCTTTACC
>CAVRLU010000003.1:0-27593 GCA_963722115.1 uncultured Nitrososphaerota archaeon | reverse complement strand
TACCACACATTCCGCCTTGATGCGTCCGAAGGCTTGAGTGGAAGAGGCTTCCTCTGCTGGTGACCTAACCCGCACCTTGATTGCCCGATGTTTTGGATAGACGACGAACCAACGGCTTCCGGTACAAAAATTCAGGAAAACGTCCCGCGACATCACCGGACTTTCGACATCTTGATCATCACGACACCGTGCCTCGGAGATGGGCGGATAACTTCCATTAGGATCTACCCCAGGCCTCCTGGCGCCAGATATCACGAATCGACATCGCGCCTTTCAGGCCCAGCACCGCCCAGTGTGCGATGACTTCCGCCGGCTTTTCGGAGCGATTGAAGAAACCGACACCATGGAATCAAACCGTCACTTAAAATTGATTTGTGTGATGGTTGCGCACCCCCGTGAAGTGCAAAAGAGACCGAAGTAAAAATTGCACCCATCATGAACAAAAACAAAAATCCTTTGAAGAAGGCTCGTTTTAGAGGACTTCGGGATTCGGAAGGTTGCATTACTCTATCAGTCATTTTTAGACCATATAGAAAACCAATTCCAAAAGAAGGGGCAAACATCAGGTCGATAATCAGTGGAGTCTGTTTTGTAATTTTATCGATATCTGGTCCAAATATTAAATATACTACAAGGGCTAATACGGCTGCTCCTAGAAATATTCCAATATCTATTGAGCTCCTATTCTTTCTTATTTCAAATAGGTCTGCTCCCCATTCATCCAATCTGATATTGTTTTTTAAAAAATGGATTAAAGAAGGAAATCCAAAGGATTTTGCCTATTTTATCAACTCATTTTGCCTTTTATCTAAGACTGGGATATATTCACGTATGAGGATGAGTTTTGCAATAATGGGTATTGGGATTGTCACTTTGATTTTTGGTATTATTTTCTATTTGCAAGGAAATTCTATAGTCGGTCCTACTTACTCGTTTATGTATTCAAATCCGAAATGGATTGTTAACGGACAATGGATTGCCGTCAGCGGAGTATTGATCTTAGCAGCGGGTCTTGGAATCAGCTTACGACGCCCAAGGTCATAGTAGATCTAACCTTGGCTAACTGACGAATCTTTTTTGTAATCATGTGGTCCATCTGGGCTTCTGTGTCGGTCTCAGCTTCCACTACGATGTCGTAATCCCCGTATACTACTCTTGCATCCTTTACTTTGTCTATTTTCTTCAATTTTTCAACAATTTCGTTTTCTGCACCAAGCTCGCAACCGATCAAAACGTATGCTTTTTCCATATTGTATTAAATTAAAACAAGCTTAAATCCTTATTCCATGGATTTAGGTACACTTCTTCCTAAATTATAATACTTACACTTTTGTAATTTTTCTTATCTGAAATTTCAGATGATGAGCATGGGATTAAATGTCGGCTCTTGGAAATATTATCATGGGCTTGTTTGGAAGGTCAAAACAAAAAGATGCCACAATTGAACAAATGAGGGTGTTGCTTGATAACTTTCAATTTGCCGATCTTCAATCTTTTTGTGTTAGTATCATAGGGGAAAATCCTGCAATTGATAAAGAACATCTGTCCAGCATCGAAGTACTTGATTTCATCTGGGACAAGTATCATAAGGGAAAAATACAGTTTTCACAGCTAAAGGAATTTGCGCTAAAACATAATATTGTAACAGAAAACTTTTTTGAATAAAATGCTAAATTCGTATGTCCAATGTCTTTAGAATATTTGTCTTAAGATCATATACTCTTATGAGGTGATTATTGGTGTCAGCAATGTACAATTTGTCTTCATAATGCTCTACATCACTTGGTTCATAAAGTCCTAGAGTGTCACAATTTGGATCATCTAATCTACAGATTCCGCCCATTCCATGTCTTCCAATTATTGTTGAAACTTTTTCTTTGTCTAAATCAATCATCCTTATGGCAGAGTTGTAAGTATCTGCAACAAATATCATGTTTGGGGTGGTACACAGTCCCAAGGGATGTTGGAACAATGCCTCATCAGTATGACCATCTTTATGTCCAAATACAAATAATCCTTTACCAACAATGGTTCTAACATAATTTGTTTTAAGATCTATTTCTCGAACAGATGATGTTTCACTATCTGTAAAGTATACCACATCTTCGTAGACAAAAATTCCACTTGTTTGAGCAAGTTGTGCTTGCATTTTATTTCTATCGATAATGTTTTCATGTCCATTTCCTGCAAATGGTATTATTAGATCAGTATTTGTGTCGTATGCCCATATCTGATGATTTCCTGCCATGGCGATGAAAACTAAATTGTCTTTTACTGCTACATCCCACGGGGAAGAAATTGCCGTCTCCCTGCCTTTACCACCTGGTGACCTCCATAAGCACTGATTTCCAGTTCCAACTAGTGTGGTGACTTGATTTTTTTGCATATCTATGATTCTTAATGCATGATTTTCTGTATCTGCAACAAAAATGAAATTGTCTTTCCACACTACACCCTGGGGTCTAAAAAAAGCAGCCTCTGAAAATTTGCCGTCTACTAGTCCTATCTTACCGCTTCCAATGATATGCTCAATTTTACCTGAAAGATCAGTAACAATTATTCTATTATGATTCGAGTCTGATACTGCAATCCTTCCTTTGGAGATTGATATTTTGCCTGGGAAAGACAGAGTTGTGTTACTTTTTTGTATTGTGCCTGTAATCTTGACTGGCTCTCTTGCCAATGTATGGGACTTTTCATGTTTTTCTAAAAGCACATCGATTGTATCCTCTATGGATTCTCTTTGTCCCTCACCTGATTGTCTGTACACCAGTGTTCCGATAGGATCAATTATGATAATTGTAGGCCAACCGCTTACTCCAAACTTGTTCCAAACAGTCATTTCTTTATCCACTAGTACGGGGTGCGATATTTCGTACCTCATTACCGCCTGTTCAATATTTTTTCTGTCTTTTTCATTAAAGAATTTTGCAGAATGAACTCCTATGAAAACAACTGGTTTATCCTCGTATTTTTTTTCGAGATCTGCAAGTATAGGCAATGTGTGCATACAATTTATACAACAATAGGTCCAAAAGTCCAAAACTATGATGTGACCTCTGAGTTTTTCAAGTGAAAGTGAGTCTTTTGTATTGATCCAATCAAAATCTGAGGGAAATTCTGGGGCCTTGATTACTTTGGAAAATATGTTATCAAACATGTTTGGAATTTGGAATTTTTGATTATAAAAATTAATTTATGTTAAAACCTAGAATCCTGCAGAAACCGGGTCTGATGGCTTCATTATCTCACGTAATAGGATTGTTGCATATGAACCCCTTGAAAGTGTAAAATCAACATATGGCTCCTTTATTGCAAAATCATTGCACAGCATTGTGACTTGTCTAAACCCTCCCTCTTCACTCGCTTCTTGCATCTCTTTTACAAAAAAATCTTTTGGGGTTATTTGCTGCTCTACAAGTATTTGAGATATGAAATTGTCAAATCTGTTCTTTTTTGAATATGAATATCCTACAAGTGGTATTGTCAGTCTTTGTTGAGGATCATTTTGGTATCTTCCAAGATTGTCATTTTTATCAAAACAAACATCACCTAGTTGTGGTTGCAGTAGACTTTCTCCAAACTCATATGCCATTGAAACCGTTTGATTGAATACAAACGATTGAAATGCTTCTACAAAAAACCTCCGCAATTGTATTGGTATTGCACGTAATGCCCTAAGTGCATCTCCATGATTTATCATTTCATCCAAGACAATTCTTTCAATATCCATCTGTGGCGGAACCTCGCTGAATGTTTTTGAATAATTTGATTTATCCTTGAGCATCTCTCGTATCTTGTTGTTATGTGGTAAATCGTACTCTGAGGTGTATGACAGCAAAGTCTCTACTGCATGATCAAAATTTTTCCGCAAGATGGCCTTTCCTATTAGATGTGACACTGGCCTTCTACTTCCAAATCTCTGATACCCAAAAAAGTTGAGAATCTTGTCTTGTTCATTGAACTGGGAGATCTTTGAAAAGTCTGCATCCTCTATCTTTATCTTGAAATGATTTCCAATCATGTCTTTTTTTGTCAGAGGCTTTTGAAGCAGGCCAATTTTCTCAAGCGTATACCTATTTGTAACTAGGGTATTGGTAGACCTACCAGTTGTCATGTCACAAACATATTGTTCCGTTGTAGCATTTGCATCCTTTAGGCCCAATGCCTTGAGTCTTAATCCGTATTTTGTAAAAATATCTGATAATGCATGATTTGTATCGATACCTTGTTTCTTTCAGCTTGTATACTGCATAACTTCCTGAAGCAGAAATTTTTTCAAGGGATCTTTCTCGTAATATTTCTGAGACGAAGAACTGTTCTGGAGATGATTTTATTCTGCCTCCAATACCTTCTGTTTTTGTACAATATGTAGAAATCCCAATCAGTTTGTCTAGGTTGGGAACCACTTCTTACTCTAGTGTTACGGTGATGTATTTTGATACTGTAATATCATGATATCTTGCACCTATCAAGACTTTGTAAGTTCCAGCGCTGGCAAAATTATCTGCTAATATTGTCACCTTTACAGTCTTTGACTTGTCAACTGTAACTTGGGTATCTTGTGGTATGACTGAGATATTTTGTGGTCCTGCTGTGTTTGACGTAATAATTGATACTGGTGATGTTAACTGATCTTGTGGACTGATATTCAATGAAACAGTTGCATTCTGTCCACGATGTATCGTAATTGAAGTATCAGATGCATTTACTTCAATTGGCAATGGTATGCTAGAATCCAAGACTCCTATGTTATTTTCAACCCACTCTGTAAACCAAACCTTGTTATGATCTACTGCAAAGTCCAGCACTTGAGCTACTCCGCAGTCTTGTAAGGTCCCACAATCCGACCAGTTGGGATTCTTGGAAGGTACTAGGTACTCTACAAGAGACTGGGTTGATGAATCATATGCCCCTAAACTATTTGCGACTTGTTCATTAAACCATAGTCTTCCTTTGTCATCAAAGTGATTCCAATATGGTCTTGATATTGGTGTCTTGATGAGTCCTGATGCATTGCCATACGAAGATACTGGTGGTGGAGAAGTTGGATGTTTTGTAAATTGATTACTATTGGGATCAAAATCAAAAAATATGCTACTTGCAGTATCCATTATCCATAACTTTCCTGCTGAATCAATTGTAATTCCATTGGGTGCTTGAATTTCCTGAGGCAAAGGATATTGAGTGGAATTACCAGTTTTTTGGTCGTATTTTACAAGATTTCCTCCTTGTTGGTATATCCAAACTGTATACCATACATTACCATTAGAATCGGTTATCATCGTACTTGTAAAGTTGTAGTTTCCAGGTGATGAAATGTTTGTTATACCAAGGTCAGGACCAATATGATCAGTGGTAAAGACACCAATTTTTTTTCCAGTAAAATCATTAACATAGGCATTTTTGCCATCTATGAAAAGCATTTGTGGGAAAGAACCATTTGTACCGTTACTCTGAGGGAATGTAAATCTTGTATAACTCTTGTCTGTTGGATTGAATTTCCAGACCAAATTGTGTTGAGAATCTGTAAACCAAATATTTCCATCTTGGGCAGTGCCAAGACCCCACATCATGGATTTTTCTCCTTTCTGCCACTGTATATTGGTAAATTCTTGGAATGTCTTTGAAGAAAGATCAAACTTGCCCAAGTTACCAGTATTTGATTCTGTAAACCATGCATTACCTGAAGGATCTGCAATGATTGCTAGTGGCTGGGTACAAGCTGTTGGTATTTTAAATTCTGTTATGTATTTGTTGGATTGAGCAGGACCTGTTTCACAAAATGTTGATCTCTTGTTATCAGGATAATTATCAGCTGGTGTTCCAGTGAGTGTCAGACCTGTACTCTTGTTGGCCTGGGTTGCAACTCTGCCGCCCCCCAGAAATGCCGCACTTGCGGTAGAAACAATAAAAATTGCCATAAATGATATCGCGAGAAGCTTTTTGGTATTCTTGTTCACAAAATCTTGGCTGTTTTTACCTTGTTATATCTTATACGTAGAATGCTGAGAATGAGTATGAAGGGTTTGCTATTTTCTCTTGATTGATAATGTTTTTTGGACCTCGTTTAAACTGCTTAGGAATTTTTGTTTGGCCTCGTATTCATCAGTTACTTTGATAACTATCTCAGATGCCGAAAACATTACATCTTTTACAAGTATTGGTGGGGAGAGGCCTAATCAGCTCGCTTAGTATTGCAAGTATGCTGTTGAAAGTGGCATTATTTTTGTAATGAAAAATTGTATTGCCATCTGCAATCTTTGGATTTGGTTCTAAAGGAATTACTAGTTCATGTGAAGTAAATTCAGTTATGAATGTGGAAATGTCTTCTTTTATCTTTGTACTCAAATCTTCTTTTTGGGCGGTGAGTTTCTCTTTTGCCTTTTCCAAATCTGTTGTTGGATCGTAATAATCCTGACCTATCATCTTTGCAAATGTTGATTCTGTAGGGCTTTTGAGTGGAATTTCATGGATTCTAAAATTTACTGTTGCAAGCTCATCTTCGACATCCTTTAGATTTGTTCTATTTTCTCTGATACGGGTTGCGACCTGTTCTAAGAAGGTGAAATCTGACATTTCTAGCTAAACTCATGGACTACGTCCATAAGACTTGCCTTGAATTCTTCAGTGGACAATCCCCACTTTCCATATTCATCTTTAAAGGCATCCCATGAAGCTTCAGCTTCACTTGCAATCTCTAAAATCTTGGATCCGATTGCTTTTGTGTTGACAAGTATTGTAACATTTGCCTGTTCAGTTTCTAAGATTGGAATCTTGATGAATATCATTCTGGATTCCTCGATGTGGAATCTGTCTTTTATTATGTTCTTTAGAACGTCTCTTTCCTTTGCTTCGAAATCTCCTTTTACCTTGACAAGTACACAACAAGAGTCTTTAGGTCCACCTTTGTCTCTTATGTCATTTTCATCAATATCGAACAACACGGCATCTTCTTTCTTATTGATGTGTTCTACAATTCCTTCCATTGTGTTATGTTTAGTGCCAGTCAAATCAGCACCCCATTGTCTTTCTTCTGGAATTACTGGAATTACCCATGTGATTGCAAATCTTGGTCTTTTTGTCGCAAGCCATGTTCTATAATTTGACATATCCCATTCCGTTTCTCTTGCAAAAGATGCAACAAACATGGACATTGCATTGGCCGCAATCAAGTTCATTCCTCTATAATCCTTCCAGCCTACCTCATGCTCCTTTGGAAGGTCATCTATAATTGATGATATTTTGTCTAATCTTTTTTCATGTCTCTGTGCTAGCTCTCTTAGTCTTTTATTTGAAAATAGGATTGAACAGTCGCTGTATTTTATCTGGTGTTCTAAATTCATTACGATGTTGATAGCAGATGCTTCTAAAATTACTGGATCCCATCCAAACTCTGGTAATAATCCAAATGATGCAATTGTTGCATGTTCTTTTGTATCTTTTTTAATATACTGCATAAAGGCACTGGCAAATGAGGCACCAGTACCACCGCCCATTGCAAATGGAATTGTAAATCCTCTTACTGGTTCGGGAGAAAGACTAGCAAGTTGCTTTTGCATATCATATTTTGTACTTACTTCTTTGATGAATCTTGTACGACCTTCTGCCCAATTTCTTGCAGCACCTCCAGCTCCTGATATTACATGCTTGTCTCTTAGTGCAAAAAGATCTGGATATGATTGTAATATCAAATTGGCTGCTCTTGGGTCTAGATCGATTAATAACGCTCTTGGAATTAATGGAATTTCACTTCCACCATAGGCATTTGGAAATCGCAAAATAGTACTTCCATATCTCTTGAGTATACGGGATTCATCTTTTTCACCCTTTAAGGTTGGTTTTAGGGGATCAGCGCCAACATCAATTAATAATCTTCTATATGTCTCTGCGCCAAGGCCAATTCCACAATGACCAAAACATGTCATAATGACTGGTGCAGGTGGTAATGGTGCAAACTTTGACAAGTCTAATCACTATTTGGAACTGGAACTTGTCTCTTTAACCATATAGTGCAAGATTGTAAAGTCCATACTTGATAGTTATAGACATGATATTGATTTTGTTCCAATTTCAATCCTAGACTATGCTCTGATCTTTTTGAATTTAAGATTTAAGAAGAATTTCTTCTTTTATTCGTCTTCTGTAAGAGCTTTCTTGAGTTTTCTAAACTCTTCAACTGTTATCTGACCTTCTGCAAGCCTGACGCGAAGTAGTTCTAATGACTCGTCTCTTTTACTTGGTTTGATGCTTGGAGGCTGTTCTCCCTCCACAACTTTTGAAGATTCGGTCAACGATTGGATATATCTATAATCTGACATGACTACAGGTTCTCCTTTTTTTATAACCTCAATTATTTCTCGCAATCTCTTTGAATCTCCCTTACCAGATGTCAGCAAATTCTTGACGGTTTTTAGTATGTCTTCAGACATTTTATTTCACTATAGTCTTGAATTTGGGATCCCCTTTTAGTTTATCGAATGAAGAATCTTTGACTGCCCAATTCTTTATGGTTTTACCATAGTGAGAGATTGCCTGTGCGAGAAGAATTAGCGCATCATTATCTTCACCGAGTTGAGCCTTACTTCTTGCTTTTGCATAAATTATGGTACCATTTTTTGGAAATTCCTTTAGTATTTTATCGAAGATCAGTATTGCATCTTGATGTCTTCCAAGCTCAGACAATTCAGTTGCCTTGTAAAATAGCGCTTCATTATTTTCTGGTTCTTTTTCTAGAACTTTATCCAAAAAGGATATCGCATTCTCATGTTTTTTCTGTTTACCTAGAACCAATCCCTTGTAGTATGTCAGCTTGTATGTTTTCTGGCTCTTTATCTAGTACTTTATTTAGACAGTCAAGTGCATCATCATATCTTTCAAGCCGAATTGTCGCAATTCCTTTGTTGTATAATGCAGGAATGTAATTAGAATCACTTGCTAGTGCTCTGTCATAATATGTAACTGCTTTTTCAAATTGTTGCAATTCTGCATACTGATTTCCCAAATTATTTAATGCGTCAACATGATCATGCTTGTATTCAATTATTTTCTCAAAGCATGATACTGCGTCCTTGTTTTTCTTTAGCTCTAACAAAGACATTCCTTTGTTGTAAAGTGCTTCTATGTTTTCTGGGTCTTGCTTTAATGCCTTGTCAAAAAATGATATTGCATCTTTATGTTTTTTAAGCTTGGCATAACTAATGCCTTCTAGGACCGTTTTTTGGGCCGATGTTTTATCTGAACTCATTTTACTATGTTTGAAAGATTCTCGATGTGATGTTTAATGTTTTATTTTGCTATAAAAGTAGGGAATTAGATAAATCTAAGATCTTTATCTATCAAACAAGATGAAAATAAACTCCCAAGATTTTCTTGTCAGATCAGGGAAAAAGATCAAACTCAAAAAGTGGCCAACAAATGTCCCGCCCGTATACAAGTCAAAAGAGCAGTATCATCAAATCCTTGTAGAACACATCCATGAGATGAATTCTCTACAAAATCTTCTGTATGCATCTAATCAGTATTCTCTATTGATAATCTTTCAGGGAATGGATGCCTCAGGAAAAGATGGTGCCATCAAGCATGTAATGTCTGGTGTCAATCCACAAGGATGCCAAGTGTTTAGTTTCAAACATCCCAGTGTTGAGGAACTTGAACATGATTTTCTCTGGCGCACAACTCGTTGCCTGCCAGAACGAGGACGAATTGGTGTCTTCAATCGTTCCTATTATGAAGAAGTGCTAATTGTTCGTGTACATCCTGAAATACTATCAAGTCAAGGACTTCCGAATGAATCACTAGACAAGAAAACCATTTGGCAAGATAGATATCACTCTATTGTGGATCTGGAAAAACATCTCCATCGAAATGGAACTAGAATCATTAAATTTTTCCTTCATCTTTCAAAAGATGAACAGCAAAAGCGTTTTCTTCAACGTATTGATGCCCCCGAAAAGAACTGGAAATTTAGTCTTACAGATATTGAAGAGCGAAAATTCTGGCAAGATTACATGAATGCTTATGAAGACTGTCTAAGTGCAACAAGTACAACTAATGCTCCCTGGTATGTTATTCCTGCAGATGACAAAGAGAATGCAAGGCTG
Organism: uncultured Nitrososphaerota archaeon; assembly: GCA_963722115.1. Lineage (GTDB taxonomy): Archaea > Thermoproteota > Nitrososphaeria > Nitrososphaerales > Nitrosopumilaceae > Nitrosotalea. The sequence continues at coordinate 17,490 of CAVRLU010000003.1, read as the reverse complement.
ATAATCTCACAGACTATTCTAGATGCGCTTAAGGATCTCGATATGACTTATCCTAAGATGAACGCAAAACGTCGCCAAGAATTACACTCATTCCGAAAATTATTGACCAAGAAATAATTCTGATTACTATATACTTAAATTGTTTACAATTATTATTTTTGAAAATTAAATGGGGCGATTTCCTAGTCTGGAAGTTAGTTATCTAATTTTCTGTCTCTTGTATTGTTTCAGGAAATACCTTTTTGATATATCTTGAAAGTACTGGATATTGGATTATCAAAGAAGATAGGACTACTCCAAATGTAATGGTTTTTAGTATTTCTTTGAATTCACTCTCAGGAAGAGTTGCTACAAGTGCAACAGAAAGTGCTCCTCTCATACCTCCTATCATGACTATATTCCTCCACACTCCTATTGTTTTTTCTTTTGTAAATCGATTGGTTGCTGCAAGTATTGGATATGTAGATGCAGCTCTTGCTGCTAATACAATGATTACTGCAAGTGCAATTAGAGGTAGATTCTGACCTATTCGAACAATATCCATGCTTAATCCTAGATACAAAAATGCAACAGAGTTTGCAAAGAATGCAATCATCTCCCAAAAGTTGGATGTGTATGCCCTTACCTTTTCACTTATGATGTGAGGCTTTCTCATAATCACCCCAAACCACAATCCTGCAGCAGCTGCTGCAACAAGACCTGAGAGACCAAGTGAATTTGCAATTACAACTGAACCAAAAAGTACTGCTACTGAAAGTGCGGTTTCAGAAAATGGCTCTTCTAATAATCTGTGTAAAAACTGTGAACCTGCTGCAAGTCCAATTCCTATTGCAATTCCTCCAAAGAATACGATGGCAAATTGTCCAATTGTTTCTAAAATGTTGACATTAATTGCAGCTGAAGTACTTGGTGACAATAATGATCCTTGGGCTACTGATAGTGCTATGATTGAAGAAAATATGATTGCACCAGCTGCGTCATTAAAACTAGCCTCTGACTCCATTAACGTGGCAAGTTGAATTGGAACTTTAACTCTCTTGAAAACTTCAATTACAATTGCAGCATCAGTGGGAGCAATTAATGCAGCAAAGGCAAATGCAACAATTGTTGGAAGTCCTGCAAGATATGATAGTAATAGTCCTCCAACTATAGTTGCCACTCCAACTCCAACTGTAGATAACAATAACGATGATATTCTAATTGTCTTGAAATGTTCACGATCTATTCTCATCATTGCTTCAAAAATAAGGGGTGGAATGACAAAGTATAGTATCAATTTTGGGTCTACCTTGAATCCTGAAATATTTGGAATGCCACGACCTGTAAAATCTAGAATTGAAATTGAAATTCCAATACCCACAAGAATCATTGTATAGGGAATCTTTACTTTTGTTGCAATAAGAGTAGCAAGAAAGATTGTTACAAGAAAGACTGGAATCACATACTCATTTGATAACAGGTGACCTAGACTTAATTCAGACATCTTTAGACTCTAGTACTCAAATTATAAAAATCGTTCCTAGGTTATGATAATTTGTAATCTAACTGAATTCCTTTCTTACGCTTTGAATAAACCTTGCATGAATTCTTATTCTCTCCAAGGTTTGTGCAAGTTTCATCTCGGTACCAGGGACATGATTTTTTGTAAAGAATTTCTTGATCTCTCTTTCTTTTTCCAAGTCTGCTTCAATTGAAACACTACCTATTATCCTATTAAGAAGTGGATTTCCAACTCCAAATCTTGATACGATTCCCTTCCAGTTTTGTTTTATCCATGGCCAGACAAGTTCTTTTCCTTGTGGGTTTGTTACCATTCTTGCAATTGGCTGGAATAAATTCTGTGTTCTAACTTCTTTTGAGAGTGTAAATGAAAGTGTTTTTGATAGTAACTTTTTGTCCTGAAAGTTTGCAAGTGAGCTTAATAATCTGACCATTTCCTCTTGTGTTGGTGCTTTGCGATACAAACTAAGCATTTTTTGATATATGGAAGCGTCACCACTCCATGCTATTATGGAATAGATTGGGCCGCGTAGATCTGGATTTAACTGACCAGTTTTTAATAGATTAGAAAATCTTGATTTTGCTTCTGAAATTATTTCTTTATCTTCCAGTCTTCCAAGTGAGCTGATTATCTGTCCACGAAGAAGTGCGGTTGTTGGTTTTTCTCCCTTGACTGTGTCCCATCCAAGTCTTGAAAACACCTTGTTAAAGAAATTCTGGTTGAATTCTTTAATCTCTTGCCAAAATTCTTCTTTTGATGATAGTGTATAGAAAAAGTTCAAACTACCTATGATATCTGACAAAACCACATAATCATCTTCATTCTCGTAATGTCTTACAAAGTCCAAATAATTGTTGAATGATATTTGGTTTGAAATACACAATGCAAATAGATCATGATGAATACTCCATCGATCAACATTTGATATTGTTTTTTCTTCAATTCTCCTTCCAAGATCTTCTAGAGCAGTTTCATCATATTTTACACGATAAAATCCCTTCTGACCATCGTTTACCTTGAACCCATCTGCCTTGTAGGGGATTGTTATGGGTCCTTTCATCAGTTTACTAACTACCTTATCGCCAGTTCTAACAGAGAGTGGAATTATCCAATTTCCAGGTTGTGTCTTTCCATTATTTTCTAAAAGGAATCTTCTTTGGGATAATCTTAATTTTGAATCTTTTACCTGTGCTTCGATGACTGGATATCCTATCTGTCTTACCCATGTGTTCATCATCTGTCTTACTGGTTGTCTTGATATTGAACCCAACGAGTTCCAAAGATCTTCTGTTGTAGCGTTGGCATATTCATGTTTTTTGAGATATCCATGCAATCCTTTTTGGAAATTATCTTCTCCGATAAAATTTTCAAGCATCATTAATACACAACCACCCTTGTTGTAACTAATTTCATCAAATATCTGACGAACATCTGCGGGGCTTTTTACTGGAACATCAATTGGATGTGATGATTTTAAAGAATCAAGACTTAGGCCACCTGTCATCTCTGAAATGAGAAACTGATCCCAAAAGTCCCACTCTGGGTACAATGCATCCACTGCCTTTGTGGCCATGAATGTGGCAAAACTCTCATTGAGCCATAGATCATTCCACCATTTCATTGTAACCAAATTACCAAACCATTGATGTGCTATCTCATGTGCGATGACTTCTGCGATATGTTGTTTTGTTTCAGTTGATGATGTCTTTGGATCATACAGTAGTATTGTCTCTCTAAATGTAATTGCACCCCAATTTTCCATAGCTCCTGACGCAAAGTCTGGTATTGCAATCATGTCAAGCTTGGGTAATGGATATTTGATTTTGAAATATTTTTCGAAATATGAAAGGAATTGTTTTGTAAATTCTAATGATAATTTTCCTTGATGTTTCTTTCCATATGTTGTGATTACTCGTATCAATGTCTTGCCGGACTTGGTTGAAATGTATTCAAATTCTCCTACTGCAAGATAGAGAAGATATGTGGACATTATTGGAGTGGTATCAAACTTGTATTGCGTTTTCATGCCTGTCTCTTTCTTTGATATTACTGGCATGTTTGAAATTGCGGTATGGTTGTTGTCAACTAGAAGAGAGACATCAAATGTTGCCTTGGCCTCTGGTTCATCCCAGCAAGGAAACGCTCTTCGTGCATCGGCTGCCTCAAATTGAGTAGTTGCAAGATATTTTTCCCTTCCTTTGTACTTGTACTTACTTCTATAGAATCCAACTAGCTTGTCATTTAGTTGTCCTACAAAATCAATTGAGAGAGTTGCAGAACCTGATATTTTTTGAGGTAGTATAATGATTAATTCCTCTGTTTTTGCATCAAGTTGTATCTTTGGTTTTATCTCTTTTCCATTCCAAGATATCTGACACTTTTTTATTTCCAGTTCGGCAGCATGTAGAACTATTTTACTTGCTGATCTTGATACCTGAATTGAAATCTTTTCTCTTCCTCTAAAAATAAATTTCTTAAAGTCTGGTTCAAATTCTATATCGTAGTGTATGGGAAAGACGTCCTTCACAAGATTTTTGTTCTAATATACACGTAATATACTTTCTAATGTAGGGTTCTAACTAACCAATGTATAAAATGAACTCCAAAAAATACTATTGCAACTGATTTTACTGTTTTACCTGTTGTCATTGCGATAGTGTATTTTACAATGTTGTATCTTTTTGTTCCAGCTATGATTGACACAACATCGCCAATTATGGGAATCCAAGGCGAGAAGAAAATTATTGTAGACCAACCATACTTTGTCATTATGTTGATGCTTTTTTGTTCATATTTTTTTTCTGGAGTCTTTCTGAGTCTACGCAATAATCTTCCATTGTAACCAAGATAATATGCAATATAGCCACCAACTATGGAACTAAATGTTAATACCAGAAATACATCTAGCGGTTTTATTCTTCCTAGTAGTAAAGCAGACACAGTTACTTCTGTAGGAATTGGAATAAAACTTGAAAACATTCCATTAAAAAAGAGTCCCAGAAGTCCATATTTTATAAATATAGTATCATGCAGTACGAAATTTATAAATTCATTAAGCATTGTCTAAAATTTCTTCTAGCTTGTTTTAAATGAATTGCCATATTTTATATCGTGATCATATATTGCATTTCCAATTTTCTTGAGTAGTTTAACTTTTGACTTTTGTGCTTTTTTATCATGACTATAGTCTTTTCTCTCTATCAAATCATGCAGTCTTTCAAGCTCTTCCCTTGATAGTGCGTTGACTCCCCTTGTAAATACAATGTCTAAAAGTTGGAGTCTTTCAAGATCGTCACTATTATTTTGCATGATATCTATCACTCTATCTTTAATATTTGTCTTACATGAAAATAGATTGTGCTTTACAAGGTATCAGTATCATTTCATAAGAACCATATTGAAATTATGGGCGATCACATTGAAATTGGTATTATGGCAAAACCTGTGAAAGGAGAAGCTAATCTTGAAGTGATAAAAAAAATTGCAAAACATTTCGGTATACCAAAGTCTAATGTGAGGATAGTGGCAGGAGAAAAATCTAGAGACAAGATAGTCGAAGTAACCCAATAATCTACCAAACCCTAAAAAATGAGAGTATTCAATTCTTATTGTGAACAAGTCTGTTGTTGTATTATTTTTTAGCATAATCATGGTATTTTCAATTATTCCCCCCGGGTATTCTCAAACTGCATCTGGTGCCACACTTGAAAACGGCATATGGAACACAAAGGTTGGAAAACAAGTACAAATAACAACTGATGTTACCAGCGGTCAAGACCGGTCTCAACCCTTTGCGTATATAGTTCAAGTACAAAACCAAGATGGCGTTGTGTATTCTTTATCCTGGATTACAGGAACGCTAGATGCTGGACAATCACTTAGTCCCTCCCAGTCATGGATGCCTAATGCTCCTGGTACATATACTGCACAGATCTTTGTATGGACAAGTGTGAATAATCCTGATGCATTGTCCCCTCCACTTGCAATGAAGATTGTAGTATCGTAAATTAGTATCAGTTATAATTTAGAAATATTGAATCATATCTGTGGACAGAGCAAGAAAGATATCAACTTACCTTATAATAGCAGTAGCATTTGGTTTTAGCATATACTTTTTTGTTTCACCCTTTCTTGGTTCCCAAGATCAAAGCCTAATGCCGGGTTTAAATCAAAGTCCTGATGCTGTTCCTACGCTAACCAATGATGTAGATGCATGTATAACAAACCCCACTTCTGACTGTGACCAAGAAATGTTACAGATAATAAACTTCTGTAAAGCCAATAAAGATCAACATATTCCAGTCTGTTCTGATGCAAGGGTACCACAATATGTTGACCAGCGTGGTCTTGAACGTCCTGCTATTAACACTGGGAGATAATTTTTTATTTCTGAGCTTCTTGCATGAATCTTTCCATATTCTGCTTTACAAGAGGAATTATCTTCTTTGTAATTATTTGATGGAAATCATCTGCATCAGGATCAAATGACAACAACAATACGTGTGCAAGTCTTCTATTTTCATCTGCTATCGGTATTGTGGCTCTTATGATATTTGTATAGTGTGAACTTGCATAGGATATTCTTCCAAGAAGGTATTCCCATCTTAGCCTAGTGTATTGTCTTGTGGCAGCAGTTATTGCATACTGTGCTCTCTCCTCTGGTTTCATGATGGGGGTCAAACCAACCCTTTCGGATACTCCTTCAAGTGTTCCATCCCCATCTGCAATTCCTGCGAATCTTATCTTTTGGTCTAGTGCAACTACACTTTTACAGAAATCGTCAAAAAATGCCATTCACTAGAGGGATATCAGTTAAGCTATATTTGCTTTCTGGGGAATTTTGCTTTATGCAGTATCTTGTTTTATGTTTGACGGTCTTGCTTTTTGAAAGATGAAATTACAAAGTAGCATAAATCCAATCCATAATCCAAGCATTAGAACAGGTGTATAATGGCCTATGCATTGATGACAGACAAATTTGTTTACAAGAAATACTATGACTCCGCCAACTAGGGCTCCTGTTGTATAGTCTAGAAACCTCCACCAGAAATATTTCATTTGTTATCTGTCTTGATTTATCTGAAATATAAGATTGATTTTATCCACTAGGAAAAGTGTTTTTTGATGTTTTCTACTTCTATCTTTATCCATTCACAAAAGATCTTCCAAATGGTATTAGATGTAGAAGCATACTGAAAGAAAGTGAACATTATTGCGGTAGAATCATCAGGAAGAGAAATTATTCTCAGATATGCAGGTGTCATATTATCTTCTGTAGGGCCAGCATAGATGTCAATCAGGCCTGCTTTTTCGTTTGTGTCTAGTCGTATGAATACTTCGCCAATTGGTGTTACTGCCTTGTATTTACCATCTACTGAAATTATCTTTTTAACAAACTTTGTACTCCATTTTGGAAGGTTTTCAATGTTTGATAAAAATGCAAATACTGTATTTTTTGGTACAGTTACTACACAAGTCTCCGTAACAGAGTTCAATGTTTTTTGTCACGATGTCGATTACTTAAACGGTGTTCTGCGAATAACAAAAGAACAAACTCATAAATTAATCAGTTGTTTGATTGCAATATTATGTCCTTAAAACCAAAGAATGTTGAAGAGTCAAAAGCTGAGATGACTGTGAGGATGTTTCCTTCTGATGCAAATCCTGCAGGTAATGTCTTTGGTGGAGAAATTCTAAAACAGATTGATTTGATAGCTGGACTTGTCGCTCAAAGACACTGTAAGAAAAATGCAGTAACTGCATCAATTGATAGAGTAAACTTTCTCAAACCTGTCATGGTTGGAAACGCACTCATACTAAATGCCAGACTAAACTATGTGTCTCATTCATCCATGGAGATTGAAGTCAAAGTTGAAGCAGAAAACTTGATGACGGGAAATAGAATTCTTACAAATACTGCTTTTGTTACTTCTGTTGCATTAGACGATTTTGGAAAACCAGCTCTAGTTCCTCCACTCTTGCTTGTCACAGAGGATGATAAGAAAAGATTTGCAGAAGGTGAACAGCGAATGCTGCAGCGAAAAAGAGAAAGAAAGAAAGAGTAAGTGGAATTTTCTCTAGTTATTTATAATGTGATAACTAGTAATTCGTTCTGAAACGGTATGTGAGTATTTTTATCGTTTCTCATGTATTTCTATTGTATACAACGCTGCACTTTTAGCAGCCATCTCAGCAATTTTCTTACTCTGCGAACTTCCTATTATTATTACGTCATTTTCATTAGGTATCATTTTTTCTATAATCAATGAATGTATTTTCTGGTCATTTCTCATCAAGTCTTCTCCAGTACCTGGTAGTACAAGCCTTTCATTTCTAAATACGAGTGTAGTTGCTCCTACTGCTCCTGATTTTATTGCTGCATCTCGCTGCTCAATCCCACTTCGTATGTTGTAGGCCATGTCTTTTATCAATACAGCATGATTGAATCTTCCCAAAGCAATAGAACACTTGGGAATGTCCATCTCTTTTGGAATTAAAATGTGCAATTTTGCATAGATGCTTCTTCCTTTGTTTGTAAGCCACATACCGGCATTGGAGTTTTCCACCAATCCTGATGCCTTCATGTGCTTGACAATTGTCTTAACTGAACCTTCTCCAAGGCCGAGCTCTTTCATCATTAATGATCTGCTTATTCTCTTGTTTTCCTCCATCATCTGCATTGTTTTAAACACATGGACTAGATCAAAACTAAGCATTCTACTTGGTGCATTTCTTTCTGCAACCTTGGAAATTAATTGTATTACATGATTCAATTCTTTTTCGGATCTGGTAATTTGCTAATTAAATTTAAACCAATTCTATTATGTTGGATAAACCATCCGACTGCTTAAATAATGGATAGATTTCTAAAATGTAGAAATGGTACAAACATCTCAAATAACAAAAACACAGGCAGTACCAATAATTGCAGTGGTGGCATTGCTTGCGTTATTTGGAATGGGTTACTTTATGGTTGGATTTGACCAAGGGCAGTTGTTTAGTATAGTGCAAGGACATACCGCATATGCACAGATGAACGGTGTAGGATATCTACACGAGATGACTCATGACATGAGACATGCATCTGGTTTTCCATGCCACTAGTGCCCTAAAATGAAAACCCTTACTTTTCTTATTATAGTAATAGTATCTGGTTTTTTAGCAGGGTTGGTTCACAGCTTTTTGAATATTGCACTTGTAGAACCATATCTTGATAATGCAATAGGAATTGAAAACCAACGTCTGTTTGCAGAAGGACAGGCACAAGACAATCCTCAATTTTGGAAACAGTTCTCTGATTATAGGATATGGCAAAAACAGGGTTCTATAGTGGCAGGTGCCATGCTGGGTACTGCCACTGGTGCGCTCTTTGGATTGGTTTTTGCATATTCTAGAAATGTACTTCCGGGTCAAAATGATATCAAAAAAGCGTTAGTACTTGCAGCTATAATGTGGGCCGTATTGTACTTTATTCCGTTTTTGAAGTATCCTGCAAATCCTCCTACGGTGGGAGAGCCAGATACTATAACTTTTAGAGCACTGACATATGTCCTATTTGTTGCACTATCTAGTTTGGGAGCATTTGGTTTCTCCAATCTTTACAAAAGATTGGAAAATAAAAAATTTTTAGCATTTCTTGGTTATGCCATATTCATGAGTATTGTATTTTTTGTAATGCCTCAAAACCCCGATCCAATAAAAACTCCATTAGCACTGGTAAATGGTTTCAGAACGATCTCTGCTGTAACCGTGACAATATCCTGGATAGCAAATGCACTTATTCTTGGTTGGCTATGGAAAAAATTTCAACCAGATTCAGTTACTACAAAAACCTGAATCATGTACGTTATTGTGGATGCCTCATCTAATTTTCAGATTAGAGACTTCTGAATAGTTTATTCGAAATGAAAACACATGAACATATGTACTTTCACGTATAGAGTATATTCAACTTGAAAGGGGACTCGGATCTTTAATCGTGGTCTGAACGACCCCTTTTAATTTAAAGAAAATATGCTATTATGATTCTAAATAACTGGAACTAGTCTTCAGACTCACTAAATTTCTCATCTTGCTCATAGCCCATTGCTAACTCTGCTTGATGTAGTTCTTCTTTTGCCTGTTCATGTTCCTCCTGTTTTATCACATCTTCTGTTTTCTCTTCGATTTTTATTTTCTTTTTCTTTGACGTCATCAAAGTCATAATTGTACAAGGTTGATATTAAAATGATCTAGATTATCAATTTTGAGAAGTGCAAATCTTCTGGCTTTACATAACTAATAAAAGACATGTCCCGTACAGTTAGAATATGAAAAATCTAACGTCTCTTATGGTTGAAATTATTGGTATTGTAAAACTCTGAGATCTAGTGTTTTCTAATGTATTCTTGAATAGGTTTGATTCTAATCACATGCAGTCAAATGTGCCTGGAGGTGGATTCTTTATTCTATTCTGAAATTCCTGTGCAGGATATTTCTTGTCCACTGTATATGGTATGAATCCGAAGATTGGTGCATCCACTGAAGTTGTTATTGTTGCCTTCGTTGGATCAAACGTGGCATTTTCATTTCCGATCTTAGTTACTGCTTCTTTGTTTATTGCAAATATTCCATCCAAAGTGGCTGCTGATTTTGGTGACAAGGTAGATCCAGTAATAGTAGCTTTTTCTATCTCATCCGAATTATAAAATGCAGTTATTTCATACTTGGTAAATGTGGCTGGGAAATATGCTGGATTGCACGCATCTGATTTTATTGCTAAGCTCGGTTTCAGAAATTACTACCTGTTGACCATGATGAGGACGGAATTGTAAGTTGTTGACTGCATATACGTCTAGTCCAATGTATGCAACAAGTATGATCGCAACTACTATGCCAACTGATGCATATTTTTTGATTGGATCTTTCTTTACATCTTCTTTCTCAGAGACTTCTGGATTAGGAATTTCTGAATTTGATTCGGGAATGATGTTATCAAAAGCATTCACTGGTTTTACTGTATCATTGTTCATGTTATCAGAATTTGAAACTGGATTGGATGGAGATTGACTTTGTACAAGGCTCTCGATGTATTGATGATCATCAAAAGAGACGGATTCCCCATTTTTGATTGTAGCCAGAATATCTTGTAGTCTTCCAACATCTCCCCGCTCAGATTTTATTAGTTCTTCAATTGAACGGATTAAATCTTCAGACATTCCTTGGTAGTGATTTATTCTTAATTTAAAGCAAGTGGATTTTAAAACACCCTTTCTAATGATGTATATTTGTACCGGACAAATAGTGACATAATAGTACTTTTGATACCATGTGATTTGAATAAGGTGGTACGACTAAATCTTTCATGGTAAGAACTTGAAGACAATAGAATCTAGTATGAACCAAAAAAGTATTCAGAATGATAACTCTATTTATGATGAAAAATTACTTTTTTATTCTATAGTTTTGGAATGAAAAATTAGCTATAGCTACTGCGAAATAACCCTAGTATTGGTTGCAAATTCCTAATTAATCAAATTCGACCTATTATACCCAATTGCAAGATGAGATGTTTGATAAATGCAAATTAGATGTCTGTACGAGGGGACCTCTTGTAACAGACAATGATACTGGTGAAATCCTCTGTTCAAGATGCGGTCAAGTTTTGATAGAAAAAATAGATAGTGTTGGACCTGAATTACGCTCATTTGATTCTTGAACAATTTAACGATAAAAGTAGAACCGGAGGTAAATCAAGCCTTGCTATACATGACATGGGTCTTGCAACCTCAATAGGAAGTCAAGACAAAGATGCTTCTGGTAATTCACTATCTGGGTACATGAAAAATACGTTTAACCGACTTCGAGTCTGGGATAGTAGAAGTAAATCAAAAGGAAACGATTCTAATCTAAGGCAAGCATTTGTGTTACTTGATACCATGAAATCACAGCTCTCGCTTCCAGATAATGTAGTTGAAGAGACTGCATACATCTACAGAAAGGCAGCTGCTCTAAAACTGACTCGGGGAAGGGGGATCTCTTCAATACTTTATGCTGCATTGTATGCTGCTTGTAGAAAGACTGCTACTCCCAGGACTTTACGAGATATTGCAAAAGCTGGAAATATTAGAAAAGGTGATCTTGCCACTGCGTACAGGACGATGGTGAAAAGTCTAGATCTAAAGTTAGAACCATATGATCCTGTGGAATTTGTAACTAAAATTTGTAGTATGATTAATGTCAGCGAGAGTACACGAAGAAATGCTTTGAATTTGTTGTTAAAGGCTGAAGATGTCGGATTTTCGATAGGAAAAAATCCTATGTCTTTAGTTGCAGCCGCAGTTTACTTGGCAACATGTACCACTAATGAGAAAAAAACACAAGTAGAGATTGCAAAAGTCTGCGGTGTAAGTAACGTCTCTGTAAGAAACATAACTAAATTATTTAAACTAAAATTAGGCCTTATGATAGAAGAATAATCTATTTTTATTCTAATATCTTATTTTTATTTCCTGGGCAATTTCTAGAAATTTTTGCATTTCATGATAGAATTGAATTCCTTTCTCTGTAATGACAAAAGAACGACTTTTCTTATCTATTCTGAATTCCATCAATCCAAAATCGATCAATTTTTGACATTTTTCCATTGCGGTATAATGTGACAGGTTTGCCCTTCTTGCAATTGAAGATATTATTGCACCCTGTATGCCACAATCCATTGTTACTTGTAATACCTCAGAGATTATTCCTAACTCGGATCGGTATTGTTGTTTCATACTAACTGCCATTTCTTTTTTCTCCCCTGATTGTTTTCATATCTAGTGTATTAAAACAAGGTCTATATATTCATTAGCTTACTAATGATTAGGTAACGAATGAAAAAGTTTGATTATGAAAACAGTATAGGCTTTGTAGTATATTCTGCATCCAAAACATTTCAAAAGGCATTTGATCTTGAACTACGTAATAAAATCGGGATAACAATAACCCAGTCAAAAGTCATATTTGCACTCTACTTACATTCTGGTCTTACCCAAAGAGAACTTGCTGATAAAATAGGCGTTGAAAGTCCTACGCTTGTACCGATTATTGACAAAATGGAAGAGGATGGTTATGTACAAAGAAAATTCGATCCTCAAGATAGGAGAATAAAAAGAGTCTATACTACATCCAAGACAGATTTACTGTGGGATTCTATGATGGAATGTGCTACACAAATTAAAAAAGTTTCAACAAAAGAGGTTTCAGAACAAGAAATAAAATCGGCACTTGGGATCATAAAAAAGATAACAGAAAACTTGTCAACATATCTTGGAGATTCCGACGTCACAGATCTCAAAAAGACAAAGGACTGAAAACGGAATAGAAGGCAGCATTCTATGGCTAACCCTATTTACCGGCAAATCTATCTAGAAAGAGATGGCAATACTCAAATCTATTGTACGAGTTTTGGTACTAATTGTTAGCGGGATTGCTATAGTGGTAGTTGGAGGATTTATGATGGGCGCCGTAGCCAAGTTATATCTGCCAGGACGCAAAAAGGATAGACAAGAACCACCTGAGAGATTTTATGAGCGTAAAAAAACAGATTAATATAAAACTAACAAGTTTTTGAATACTGAAAGTGTCACAAACCAGTTCAACTAATTCGCAAATTTCCAAGTTACAGTCTATAAAATATTTTACTCCTGCAAGATCTATTGCAGAAGCCAACTCTATCTTATCAAAGGTAGAAGAGATTGTTGAAAAATATACTAAGGTCTTAATGACTTGGAAGAAAGAAAATGATACTGTTCAGCATGCATCAGACTCACTTTGGGATTTGGCAAGAGTTGAGGCAATGAAATCCAATTGTACCAACACTTGGGATTCTGCATGGAATTATGCGTGGAAAGAAGCAAGTCAATCTGCCAGAGATAATTATGGTTGGTATGGTAGTGAATTTCTCTCTGGTGAGACTGTAAGGGATGTGGCAAGAGATGCAGCAAAATATGCGGCAAGATATGCAGCATTTGAATCAGTCAAGGAAAAACTTGGTGGAATTAATCCGTTTGAATCTGTTATTGAATTGTACTCAATGGGCCTTCGACCCACATACTTTAGAAAAATAGGTGAGCAAGAAAAATTCGTTGTAGACTTTCCGCTAAAAGTAGATGGTAAAAATGTAATTGGATGCTATTTGCATGGTGACAAGGAGATTTCATTTACACACCAGTGGATTGATTATTGTACAAATCTTAAACCAACAAATAATCCTGAATCCAAGAGATCATTTACATTATAAATGCACAGCTCTTAAGTATCATAATTATTTTATAAAATAATCATGTGTGAAATGATTGATGAAATAGAAATTGAACATCTCAGAATGGCACTAGCCAGAGCAAGAAAAGAATTGCAAGTACCAGTAAAAGAAGAATCCTTGGTTGCTATTGCCTAATAATTCCAATCGTTAGAAATGCCGTTCCAAAGGGAACGATAAGGCTTGGCGTCTTCTGAAATCTCTTCTCTAACTCTATGTTCTATGGAAAAATACATATTTTCAAGTGCGTCAACCCCCCCATCCGCAAATAACTCTTGGCCTATCTCCTTGATTCTATTTTCTTTGATGGGATAATCTGAGGCGTTAGAGTTTTGAATACAGTATGTTATGAGATCGTATAATTCCTCTTCAAGATATGCATCCAATTCGATCTTAAAATTACATTTATGGTATAAAAGTTCTCAATTATTTTGTATAATTGAGATTTTTACTCCTTTTTGTTCCTTGTCAGATCGAGCAAGTACATGTTATGTGTATCAAAGATTCCAAAGGTATAACAAGACATGCCTTCCATATATACACATAGCCCAAAATTCTATTCAATTAAAAATATTGGAAGCATATACTCGTGATGTAGGTCGAGGTGTAACACGTATTGATTATGAATCAATGGATGCACTAGGTGCATCAACTGGTGATATTTTAGAAATTACTGGAAAACGAAGATCTGTTGCAAGATGTCTCCCATTATATCCGTCCGATGAAGGGAAAGGAATTATCAGAGTTGATGGTCTTGGCAGAAACAATACTGGTATTGGAATCGGGGATACTGTAACTGTAAGAAAAATAAAGACTGTTCCTGCAGAAAAAGTCATAGTTGCACCGCTTGATTCTATACCGCCAATTGATGAAAGATATCTTACTGATTCTCTAGAAAACATTCCGCTTGTAAAAGGTGATAATATAATGGTCCCATACTTTGGTGGTAGACTGACATTTCAAGTAATTGGAATTACTCCGGCTACTGACGCAGTACTTGTAACACCAAAGACAGAATTTCACATTGCTGAAAAAGGGGAGAGTCTGCGTGGAGTACCACAGGTGTCATATGAGGACATTGGTGGAATGTCTGACGAAATAAGAAAAGTAAGAGAGATGATTGAACTTCCAATGCGACATCCAGAAATATTTGAAAAACTAGGAGTTGAAGCTCCAAAAGGTGTCTTACTGTATGGAGTACCTGGAACCGGGAACGCCGCTCCGTGCGGCTCGGTGGTTCCCCGGCCTTCGCCGGGGCGGGCCTTCGTGCGCTCCGTGTTGAATGCTTGCAGCAGAACAAGCCACCCGGGCCGCTGGTTAATCCCCGGAAGCGACCTGTCACAAATGCGCGTGCCCTGGCGACCGAACCGCCTGCCCTCCCCCGGACTGCAGTTCCGGTGTAACCTCGCCACCAGCACAAGATCGGGGACGAACGTCATGCCGAGCGATTATCCATTGCCGTTGCGGGATCCCGAGAGCCTCGGCTTCGCGAAGAAGCCACTGGAACATCTCGACCGGCTGATCCGTCAGCATATCGACGAAGGCCGCTACCCCGGCGCGCAGATCGCGCTGGCGCGGCACGGGCAGTTGGCGTTGTTTCGCAGCTATGGCAACGCGCGCCTGGAACCGGAAAAGGTGCCGGCGACGGACGACACGCTGTTCCTGATTTTCAGCCAGACCAAGGTGCTGACCAGCGCCACGGTCTGGTCGCTGGTGGAGGAAGGCAAGCTGTCCTTCATGGACAAGGTCGCCGATCACATTCCCGCATTCGCCGCGCGCGGCAAGGGCGACATCACGCTGGAGCAGGTGATGACGCACCAGGGCGGGTTCCCCGGCAGCACGGTGACGAAGGCAAGCTGGGCGGACCACGCGCGGATGCGACGGAGGTCTGCGACTTCCCGAAGCTGGATGAGACGAACTGGAAGTGCTTCGTCAATTCCCGCATGGATCCTGACACCAGGGAATGGACCATGATGAAGAAGCAGCACGTCGATCTGGTGGAGAAGAACTACGGCGCGCGCTGACGGACGCGGACTGTAACGGCGGCGGGGCGCCATTCAACCGGCGCCCCGTTTGCGTTTCAGGCGGCTTGCGGGGCCGGAGAAAATGAGAGTTCGCCTCCAGGTAAGCGACCGCCGCGTTGGCGTGAGTAAGGAAGCGGGCAGCGGATCGTCGGCCGGGCCGAGAATGGTGGCGGCAAGAGAAGTCTGCGCCACGGCACGGCTGTCGGGACGCGGCAGGCCGAACCTTCATGCGGCCCGGTCGTCTCCGACCGTCGCGCCAGGACCGCGACCGGGGGCGGGCTCACCCGCCCGTCACGCTCATGTGCCGGGCCACCGCCGGCTCCGTCGTGGCGGCGGTCGATGATGAAATCGTGGCCCTTCGGCTTGCGGCTGATCGCCGCGCGGATGGCGGCGTCCAGCTCCGCGTCGGGCGCCGGCGCGCAGCACGCGGCCGCAGGTCGGCCGCGTCGTCCTGGCCCAGGCACATGTACAGCGTGCCGGTGCAGGTCAGCCGCACGCGGTTGCAGCTCTCGCAGAAATTGTGCGTCATCGGCGTGATGAAGCCGACCCGCCGGCCGGTCTCCGCCACGTCGAAATAGCGCGCCGGTCCGCCGGTGCGGTAATCGGTGTCCTGCAGCGTCCAGCGCTGGCGCAGCCGGCGCGCGCACCATGGACAGCGGCAGGTACTGGTCGGTGCGGTCGCCGTCGATCTCGCCCATCGGCATGGTCTCGATCAGGCAGAGGTCGAAGCCCGTGCTCGCCGCACCAGGCCAGCATGGCGTCGAACTCGTCCTCGTTCACGCCCTTCAGCGCGACGGCGTTGATCTTCACCGCCAGCCCGGCCGCCTTGGCGGCGAAGATGCCGTCCAGCACCTGGCTCGATCCTGCCCCAGCGGGTGATCTCGGTGAACCGCGCCGGGTCGAGCGTGTCGAGCGACACGTTCACCCGGCGCACGCCGGCGGCATACAGGCCCCGCGGCATGCTTGGCGAGCTGCGTGCCGTTGGTGGTGAGCGTCAGCTCCTTCAGCCCCTCGCCGAGCCGCGCGCCCAGGCCGCTGGAACAGCGTCATCACGTCGCGCCGCACCAGCGGCTCGCCGCCGGTGATGCGGAGCTTGTCGGTGCCGAGGCGGATGAACGCGGCGCACAGCCGGTCCAGCTCCTCCAGCGTCAGCACCTCCGCCTTCGGCAGGAAGGTCATGTCCTCGGCCATGCAGTAGACGCAGCGCAGGTCGCAGCGGTCGGTGACCGAGACGCGCAGATAGGTGATGGGGCGGCCGAACGGATCGATCATGGCAGGCGGTGGACCCCCTGCGGAGGAATTGCGCCATCGGGACACGGGTTTCAAGGCCGGCCACCCCGGCGAGGTCAGGGCGATCGGTCAATTGCGATCCGAACGTATAATTTGAGGGGGCGAACCAGCCGACGCCCGAGCTTCGCGTGCAGGACAGCGCCGAGACCGGCTTCCCGCCTGAGACGTTCGACCCGGTCATCATCAGCGCGGTGTTGCACCACGTGCCGCCGCCGGATTGTCAGGACGTTTACGCGGCGCTGCCCAATTCCCCCGGGGTTTGCGCACGGCAATCAAACGCATTCGACAGGTGACAGCCCCGGGACGGCGCCATGACACGCTGCCGGTAGCCAGCGCGGCGCCTTGGACGGCGCGGGGCTTCCGCGGGCCAGGTTCTGAAATCAGCCGGAACTCTA
>CAVRLU010000002.1:0-8793 GCA_963722115.1 uncultured Nitrososphaerota archaeon | reverse complement strand
GCCTGGACTCGTCGGTCTTGCTGTCGAGATCGCCCGCGCGCTGTCCATTTCGCCTACATTTATTTTGCTCGACGAGCCGTTTTCGGGCATTGACCCGATTGC
This sequence comes from uncultured Nitrososphaerota archaeon, assembly GCA_963722115.1. Classification (GTDB taxonomy): domain Archaea; phylum Thermoproteota; class Nitrososphaeria; order Nitrososphaerales; family Nitrosopumilaceae; genus Nitrosotalea. Next base: position 8,691 of record CAVRLU010000002.1, on the reverse strand, counting down.
CGTCCTAGACCTGCAGAAGATAATCTTCGACATGAAGGCCAGCGGCATCGGAATATGAGATCACCGATCATAACGTCCGCGAGACGCTCTCGGTGACCGACCGGGCGTACATCATCAACGAGGGAAGGATTTTTCGCGCCGGGACGCCGGAACAGCTCGGCAACGACCCGGAAGTGAAGCGCGTCTATTTCGGTAGAGTTTTTCTTTGGTATAAGCTGGTATAAGGGTGGTAATTAGAAAGAGCGTTTAGGTTCCCCGCGGTCATCATGTCGTCATTTCGGCCCAAGCTCGATTTAAGAGTCAGCCAGAAGCAGATTCTGACGCCTGGCCTGGTGCAGATGGTCAGTGTGCTTGCGCTCAATAAACTGGAGCTCAAGGACGTGATCAATGCCGAGATGGTCGAAAATCCCGTGCTGGAGGAACTCGACGACTCGGTACCCTTGCTCGACGAAGTTACCGCAGGCAGGAAAACAGCCCGCCCTCCAACGAAGCCCCGCAGGCCGACACCGGCGAAACCAAAGACCCCTATTATGCACAAGTGTTCGATACAGGTTTGCCTTCTTAATTTGTTCTAATCTATCTATGATGAAATGAGTTTTAGGCTTCAAGGCCTATTTTTGATATCATCTGGAAATCATCTGTTGGGGAATTACCACCAATTGTCAAATATCCTCCTGTGATGATTCCGTTTGCACCTCCAAGAAGTACTCTCTCCTGGTCGTTTGCAAGGTATACCTCTCGACCTCCTGCAATCTTGAGTATGGTTCTTGGCATCAAAAATCTGAACACTGCTATAGTTCTTAGTATTTCTGATATTGAGAGTCTTGTCTGAAGCTCAAGCGGGGTTCCTTTTTGCGGTACTAGCATATTGATTGGACACTCTTCTGGGTCGAGTCCTGCAAGATTCAAGACCAAGTTCTAGTCTTTGCATTCTTGTTTCACCCATGCCTATTATTCCCCCGCAGCACAATTCTAGTCCTGCATTTTTAACAATGAGATTAGTCTGCATCCTGTCGTCATAACTGTGAGTCGTACATATTTTTGAAAAGAAACTTCTTGGTGCTTCAAGATTGTGGTTGTAACGTTTTACTCCAAGTTTTTTTAATTTTATTGCCATGTCTTGATTGATAAAACCAAGAGAACAGTTGACTTCGATTCCTACATCTTCATTGATCTTTTTTATTATTGAAGAAATTTGTTCAAAGTCTTTTTCTGTAGGACCTCGCCATGCGCAAACAAGACAAAAGTCTCTTGACTCCATCTTCTTTTGCAAGCATTGCATTTTGTACTATTGTCTCTGGCGGTAATAGTTTGTATGTATCTATTTCAGTTTTGTAAAATGCTGATTGGGAGCAAAATGAGCAATCTTCCTGACATTTGCCTTTTTTGGCATTTATCAAAGCTTCAACATCTACAACATCACCGCATAATTTTCTAGTAATTTCATTTGCAGCATCAGATAAAGTCTGAAGTGAGTCATCTGATACGCTGATTAGTTTTTGAGACTCTTCTTCTGAAATCTTGTGTCCTGCTAATATCTTGTCACGGCAGGAGATTATGAAATCAGTCTCACTAGTCAATGTCTACCCTCTCGTAAATCCATTAATTAAGATTATTTTCATTGTAAACCTGCTATTTGACTATGGTTTACCATGAATTTGTAGTAGACTAAATTCTTGTGGGGCAGATATGCGGTCTAGATTTTAGGTATTTTTCACCACATTTTTCACATATGATGTATTCTGAAGTAGGGTTAGAACACCTATGCATCTCATCTGACTGTAAAACTTTGTTACATGTAGGACAAATTCGAATCTGCGGCATGATTTAGTCATGTATCTATAGATCAGAGGTGATTATAGCACTTTACATGTGGACAAATACTCTCAGATCTGGACTGCGACATTCTTGATTGTCTTTATGGTTCCATCTATTAGAAAATCCAATTCTCTTTCAGAGATTGCAAGTGGAGGAATTACCATCACAATATTTCCAAGTGTTCTTTGATAAATTCCATGTTTTTTAGCTTCTGTAAAAATTTTCTGGGGCAATCGTTTCTGAGGGGATATGGGATTCTTTGTTTTCTTGTTGGATACGAGTTCTATTCCCATGAGTAGTCCTTTGTGTCTTACATCACCTACTAGATCTAAATTAGAAATCTCTTCAATTCGTGACTGGATTTGTATTGCACGCTTTTTTATTTTTGATATTAAATTGTATTTTTTGTATAATGAAATATTTGCAAGTGCTGTTGCACATGCTATGGGATTTCCAGTAAAAGTATGACCGTGGAAGAAATGTTTCATGTCTTTATATTCGCCTAAAAATGAATCATAGATCTTTTTACTTGCAAGTGTGGCAGCAAGAGGAAGATATCCGCCAGATAACATTTTTCCAAATGATGCTATGTCTGGAATACTTTCTTGAGTCTGGTATTCTATCATTGATCCCAGTCTCCCAAAACCTGTTGCAATCTCATCTAGTATGAACAAAACATTATGTTTTTTGCATATCTTGCTAATTTTTTTCTGAAATCCTTTTGGATAAATCACTACTCCTCCTGCTATCTGTGCTCCACTTTCCATGACAAATGCTGCAATGTTGTCATTTTTACCAAGTGTTTGTTCTATTTTATCAAGACAGAATTCCTGGTAATCATCAAAAGAATATCCCTTGGGAATTCTATACCTGTTAGGTGAAGGCGTTCTTAAAACTTGGAACAACATGGGTTTGAATTTTGAAAAGAACAACGGTACATACCCTAACGACATTGTACCTACAGTATCACCATGATATCCATTCTCAAGTGAGACAAATTTTGTCTTTTTCTTCTCCCCTATATTGTACCAATACTGTAATGCCATTTTAGCAGAGATTTCCATTGCAGTTGAACCGTCATCAGAATAGAATACTCGGTGCATTCCGGGTGCCAGTTTTACTAATTTTTCTGCAAGTTCTTCAGATCTGTCGTTTGTTAAATTAAATAACGAAGAATGCTGTAACTTTCTTGTCTGTTTTATCATGGCATCTGTTAATTCTTTGTTAGAGTGGCCCCAAACATTGCACCACATGCTTGCCACCCCATCCATCATAGCATTTCCACGTGTATCGTAGAGCCACATTCCTTTGCCTTTGGAAATTACGTCAAATCTTGGCCAGTCTTTCATCTGAGTGTATGGATGCCAAACAAAACTACCCATGGCATTTTCCATCTGTTCGGATTAATAACGATAAGCAAAATCCTTGTTTCTTGATTATTTGTTTTTTTGATTTATTTTTAACATCGAGATGCAAAATAGCAAGCGCTAAACATTAGTTTGCTCTACTTATAATGGATGAAAAAGACTAAACGTAAACCTGAAAATCTAATGAAAAAAGAATATCTAGAATCATATGATGAATTAAAAAAATCAGTTATAGAACATCAGGAGAGGGAACAAAAGAAATTAAAATCTGTATCTGAAAACTAGTTTCTTCACTATAATTTAACGCCTTTTGATAAGTCGTCTTTCTTTTCAGGCGTATTGCCAATCAACTCTTTCATAGAAGCATCATGCGTTTTTTGAGAATCATTGTTATTTGTTACAGTGTCAAAAATAATTCTAATCTCTGTTATTCTTTTTACCATGTTTCCAAAATCTCCAATCTTGGCAAATGCATGATAACGGCCTTCTCCAAATCCTGTCTTTGATACTATTCCATGTTTAAAATCTGTATATAATGGCAATTTTTCTATTTTTTCTTTTTCACGGAGTTCTTCAAATTCTCTATGTGTGAGTACATTTGCAGGATCTGCGATGATTATTTTACCTGTATCTACTCCCACAATGCCTATGTCTTTCCATTCATAAGTTGGCTCATCTTTGTTTTCTGTCATTTCTTAACTTCAAGATTCTCCTATTATCGGACCTTCTTCTGCTTTTTTAATTGCATCAGATACCTTTAGGTCTTCATAAATTATGCGAATACCTTGAACACTTAATCCGTCTATTTTGACATGTTTCTCTATCATTTTCTTCATTTCCTCCAATGTTACTTCATTATTGTTTTCTGTCATTTTGTCATCCTCTCAAAAATAATCTTGTATCTCTTAATCATATTCTTCAATTCTGGTTCATTTTTCCATCCTTAATTTTGTGATCAAGGCATATCTTTAGATTCATTGACTATATTGACTGTTGTTTGACATACTTAAGTTGTGTACATCTATCATTCTGTTGAAAATATCATCTGTAATTCATTTTTGTAATGGATGTGACCATGAAACAACATCAAATTTTTGTATCTAAAAACTCCTAAAATCGTCATTATCGATGAGTTTAGATGGTGCGCCGAGAATAAAATATGATGAATAGACAAGATCTGACCACGTTATTGCATGAATTAATTTCAGAACAAAACAAATGTGATAGTGAGTTGTACTTTGAAAAGAAAACCAATTTCGACAAAAGAGATGACGTGATGAAAAAGATATTAGATTTGAATGATGCCCGATAGGGAAAAAGATTGGATATGACAATGAAGAGAGCTATTGAAATGTTAGAAAGGTTGGCCAATCACCCAAAAAAGAAAATATCTGATGAACTTCTTTCAAAATATGAGCAAGATTTCAAGGAAGGAAAGCCAGATACCTTTAACAATCTTATAAAATTACTTAGGGCGAATATGGAATCAGATTATGGGTACATACAAGACATACTTGAGGAATTACAGCCAAAGAAATATTCACCGCAAAAGAAAAAATAGAATGGTACGTTAAATCTTCACATGTCTATACCTATTCTTGATAAATCTATCATAATATTCTCCATGTGACAATACTGATTTTATCAGATTATCGTAGATTTTTTTTGATACTCCAAAATATTGATAAGTTCCACCTTGTTGAAACTCAATTTCCAGTATTTGTGTGGATTCATCGTATCCAATAGATCTTAGATTGCTTGACTTGACTCGTATTCTTTCCATGCCTAGTCTTTATGTTGATGTTTTCCTAGTCTGCAAATTGAACAGATGTATTTCCCATCCTTGTCTGCTGTAAAAAGCTGAGAAGTGCAATTGCATTCTGTGCATTGACATTTTTTAGTCATGATATGTGTGATATCAAGACTAGTACAAAATAGTTGTCCAAAAATAATGGTATTTGGTTTGGACTGTTTGTCAGTAGTTATTTCAATTGTTTTTCTAATCTGTGACTGGAAAAAATGTTGAAATTTACCTCAAAATCACATGTTATTGAATATGAAATATGTGCTAAGGTGGATTATTAAATAACATTTGCTGACTATCTTTTGTGAAATCATATTTCATAACTGGCACTGATACCGGAGTTGGTAAAACTACAATTACTGCAGCATTGGCTGCGTGCATAAAGAAACTTGGAGTAGATGTGGGTGTTATGAAACCTATTGCAACAGGAATACCACAAAAAAGTGGTTTCAAGTCACACGATGCATCCGTTTTATGTCAATCTTGTGGGGTAGATGACGCTGAAGATCTAGTAAATCCGGTCTTTATGCCCTTGCCTGCTTCTCCATATGATGTCAGCAAAACACTTGATCTTAAATTTGATAGAGCAATAATTTTTGAAAAATTTGAGAAATTAAAAAGCCTACATAAAATGTTGCTTGTAGAAGGCATAGGGGGAATGATGACTCCGATATCACGAGATTATTTTGTAGCAGATTTGATAAAGGGCATGGGTCTTGAAACAATTATTGTTACTAGATCTACATTGGGCACACTAAATCATACCATGATGACAGTCAAGACTTGTCATGATTATAAAATTCCAATCAAAGGGATAATTGTTAATAATTATGACGAAAAGGGAGGCATAGCAGAAAAAAATTCTCCTGCAACAATATATGAAATCACTAATATTCCTATTTTAGGAACATTGCCGTTTGTGAAAGATTATCAAAATCTTGAGATGATGATTTCTCACGTTGAAAAAAATATTGATTTGAAATCTCTTATATCTTGAAAATCTTTAACTTGGATTGTTTCTTGTTAGATGAGAAACTAATCAGGTCGTTTATTATGTTTGCAAATGTCATGGAATCTTTTAGAGTATAGACTTTGGCTTCTATTGGTACATTGTTTTCAAGAACTATCCAAATATTGTTTGAATTTGGTTGAACTTTTTTGATTTTTTCAATTTGAGATTTTATATTGTCGATATTATCTGTTTTTGGAAAAGATACCACGATAACATCTTGTGGTGATACAGTTAATGTCCTAGTATCTGGAACTGCAATATCTATCTCAACAGACTGGAACAAAGTCTTTCGCTGACTTTGAATCATGGACACTGTTAACAAATAATGCAGTAATCCTTCTGCAACTGCGCCAAAAGTATCTGGTTTGACTATGTCATTTTTTTCAATGTTTGATATACAATGCTCAAAAATGACTTTTATGACATCGGGGCTTTCACCTTGAACAATATCTGAAAGTATTCGTTGCTCCCCATAATCTGAGATTGCAGAATATATGATTTCACTTAATTCCAAGATATTTTCCTATTTGGAATGTCATAAATTAATGTTAAGTTATTTTTTGAATTTCTTGCTTGCAAATCTGACCAATCCGAGTTTTTTCATTTCGTCGGATTCTTTTAAAACTGATTTGTGTTGAATTTCTTTGTGTTTTTTTAGTTTATTTTTTAATTCTGGAAATTCGTTTGCTAAGATCTTTACTGCGTATAATCCTGCATTTGTAGCCTTGTTTACACCCACTGTTACAACTGGTGAGCCTGTTGGCATCTCTGATATTGATAGTAGGGCATCTAGTCCTCCAAATGCAGAAAACTTGAACTTGTCAGAATTTCCTTTGTCGTTGTAAACCATTATTGGAACTCCTATTACGGGAATTGTAGTGTGAGACGCAATCATGCCTGGAAGATGGGCTGAACCTCCTGCTCCTGCAATTACTACCTTGAATCCTTCTCTTTCTGCATGTTTTGCATAATCTGATAATCTGGTTGGTGTTCTATGGGCAGAAACAATCTGATCCTCATGTTTTATTCCAAATTCGTCTAATACTGTAGCAGCAAAATGCATTACTTTGCTGTCTGAACTAGAACCCATTATGATTCCAACAAGAGGTTTTTTTGAATAAGCCATAGAATAAGACAAGACTGAATTAAATAATTAAACTCAGCGTTTTGTATCTGTTATTTTTAACTAATCTAATTTATGCTCTTAAATTATATCTGAGATGAATCTGAACTCTAATTATGCAAAGATCTCCTTTGGAAACAAGGCGCGCATTTGGAGTCTTATTCATAGGTGTGGCAATTGCAGTTGGCTCCGCATCGATCCTAAGCGAAATTGCCTTTGAGAACAAGGTTCCAATTTTCTACTATGCAATAATCTGGTTTGGAAGTTTTGCAATAACATTTGGAATTATTATTGGAAAATTCAAAACAATGCTTTCTTCTATCAAGGGAAGGATGAAAAACAGCGTAAAATGGCCCCCCATGGTAAAAGCTATAAACGGTCTGTGCTGGGCAGCTCCATTTGCAGCTATAGGAATCGCTCCTCATCTTTACCAATACTTGATTCTATTTGGAATTGGTCTTGGTAATACATCGACGTTTCTATTTATGAGAAAATATAGTAGTCTTGTAAATATAGAACAAATCATCGTAGGTGCAATATCTTTAGCAGCAATACCGATTGCAATACTGCTTGATACTTCACTAATATCTAATCAAACAACCGCTGTAATCACATCCAGAATCATGATTGCAGTTGCATATGGTGCAGGCGGAATTTTTGCTCTAGCTAAAAAATAAGTCTCAATTTTGAGGCATGAATTTAATCGTACTTCTTATTTCTTGAGCCCTTTTTATCAAAAGTTCAATGTTTTTTGTATCTTTTTCATCTACGACATTAAAGTGACCTAACTTTCTCTGGGGTTTGGCTTCATCTTTATGATACATCTTCAGATATACTCCGTCATTCTGTTCAAGTGTGATTGGCTTGTATCTGCCAGAAAAATCTCTTGGTCCTAAAATATTGCACATGACTGTGTTATGTTTTAATCTAGTATTTCCAAGGGGTAATCCAAGTATTGCCCTCAAATGCTGTTCAAATTGTGATGTTTCAGTTGATTGAAGAGTATGGTGGCCAGAATTGTGTACTCGTGGAGCAATTTCATTAATCAATACTTTGTCATCCCTAGTTACAAACATCTCAATTCCAAAGACACCTGCACCATGTAACACTTCCATTGTTTTTTTTGCAATATTATCTGCATCTGAAGCAATCCTATCATTGACCCGTGCAGGAGCAATTGTAAATTCAAGTATGTTGTCTTTGTGAATGTTTTCCACAAGTGGGTAAGTGGCAATTTCACCATGAATGTTTCTTGCTGCTATTACTGATACTTCCATCTTAAAATCTACAAATTTTTCTATCATGGTCTGCCGTCCAAGAAAACGCTGGTATCCAGTTTCTATTTGTGAATGATCTTCAATTCTAAAGTTTCCCCTTCCATCATATGCATCACGTCTTGCCTTTAGTAGTACTGGATATTGAAATTCTGTAATTTTTTTCTCAAGATCCTCTTGCGATTCTATTGTCTTAAACTCTGCAACAGGTATGTTGTTTTGACTCAAGAATTGTTTTTGAAGATACTTGTCTTGAATTGTCTAGCAGATATTAATTTTGAAAGTACAGGGCA
>CAVRLU010000001.1:0-89490 GCA_963722115.1 uncultured Nitrososphaerota archaeon | reverse complement strand
TGCCCAAGACCCGGTGCTGCGCCGGCGGCCACCTCGGCCCAGCGCAGAAGTGATCGTGTTCCTGCGTCGCACGGACGGTCGCGGCCGCATCTCGCTGCTTGGAGCCTGCGTCGCCGTGGCCACCCACTGGCCCCACCGACTCGTCCGCGCTGAACTCAACGTGCGCACCGAACGCTTGCGCATCCACCTGCTGCGTCGACGCGAGCCAAGCCATCAACCGCTGCTCAAAATCCTGCGTTTCCCTTTGCGCTGCGCGACCGCTTTTTAGCCTCGGGGGTGTTCGGAGGATGCTGTCACTTGCCCCGTAATACGTGACACTGGTTTGGGCGAATGGCGCCGCTTTAGGATTACGCGACTGAAATCACGGCGAGCGCGAGGCGGAACGCCTTGATTGGAGTGTCACGTATTACGTGAGAAGGGGCCGGAGCTGATTTTGGGAGGAAGCTCCGGGCGAGGTCAGCGGCGCGGGGATTTTCCGCCGGAGTAGAGGGCGACGAGCGCGGCGCCGATTGCCTGCGAAAGTTCGCCGAGTTCGGCGGGGACGATCTTCACGCACTTGCGTTGCATCGGAAAGAGGTACGGCTCCGCCGCGGCGCGAATGCCGGCGAGGTACCGTGCGCGGAATTCCGGCGTGGTCGCCTCGTGATCCATGAGCCCGCCGCCGATGACGACGATGCCGGCGTCGAGCGCCATCACGAGATTGGCGACATGCAGCCCCAGGACGCGGGCTTGGAAGTCGAAAATCTCCAGCGCGAGCGGGTCGCCCTTTTGCGCGCGGGTGCGGAGCGAGAGGACCTTTTCCTTGATGGGCGCGGTGGAGGTCGCGAGTTCGTGCCCGGGGTGGCGATTTAAGTTATTCCGCGAGCAATTGGGGCAGGCCGGAAATGGTCGTGTAGGCCTCGACGATGCCAGCGCCCAGGTCTCGCGTCCGCAACCGCAGGTGAACTGTTTCTAGTGCAGACGCCACATCGTGGGCAAGAAGGGTATAGAGGAATGACAGAAGAGCGTTGATCCTATCCAAAGGCGGCCGTCGGGATCTTTCTTGGAATGAAAAATCGTCCTTTTGAGCCACGATAAGATGGTCAAACACTCCAAAATAGGTCCTTGCCGTGTCCCCTTCAATGCCACGAACCGTTTCAAGCGTCTCGGGCTTTCTGAGGTTTTCCATAAGACGCAAGAGTTTTTGGGAAGCATCTTCTATTGGGGCTACATCAATCTGTTGAGCATGATCACGAACGGCTCTTAGGAGAACTGTCCTGCAGTTGGCAATCTTTGCCAGCACACAGGGGATGGCTATTTCAAGTGTTTTCTCAGGATCGTCCGAGCGTCTGTACTGCTCGCGACGCAGCAGAACATTGCCGGACACCGGTCCCTGTACCCGGCCCCAGAATCGCCCATATAGACTCATGAAACTTATTGAAACGTTGCGATCGCCGCAGAGTTGCATCAAGGGGGGGCTGCACGAAACCTGTCCGAAGCACACTATGCCATCCAATGTGTGGATTGGGATACTCAGCTTGGTTTCTTTTTCCACTCGCACAAGGACCGTCTCTCCGTCTCGTGAGAGATAGGTCCCTTGAGTGGTCACATACAGTGTGTTGAGGAGGCGTTTCATTCACAAACCCTCTGCGTCATTCAAGAGCCTTTTCCCAATAAGACCGGACACTTTTTTTCGTTCCGGTTGTCTTGGGCATGCACATTGAAATCAGTGAACACTTGTCACATTTTTTCTCATATTGCGCAGTTGGTGTTACCCCGGAGCGCACTATTTCGTGTAGACGCCGGGCCGCTTCTTCTGTCCGTTTGCGAAGATCGTCGTTAAAGGCTATTTCCATACGACGGCCGGTCTTGCTGTAAAAAAGCGCCCCTTCGGCTATCTGAACTTCAAGCATCTCTTCCAAGCATATCGCTTGTGCACAAAGCTGTATTTCATAACCCTCTTCGTGACGCATATAACCGCTCTTGTATTCCACAGGAAAAGGCCGCCATAGACCTTGGGTTGCCGGCAGAATTACTCCGGTCTTGAGGCTCTGGCCCTGAAGCTCCGGATCACAAGATTCTTGAATCCTATGAAATTCTACTACGTCAGTTTTCCCTGTGAGGCCCAGTCGGAGAGACCTCAGAAACAACCCTCTACTGATGCGAATATCATTACGGGATTCTGTTTCAGCCGTGTGAACTCTGTCATGGACCAATCGGCCCACGGCAGTAAAGCGGTTTTCGTCCCAGATACCCTCCAGAAGTACCAGAGCCGCTCTGCGATTGCAGAAAAGCAAGTGCTGAAGGCCGGATATGGGAAGAAGATCTTCTTCCATGTACATGAGGGTTCCCTCCATACATCTCTATGTGACAAGGACTGATTCAGGTGGTCTATCCCATTGAACAGTAGTCCTTCCATCATCTCCTGTCAGGAGGAAGCCGACCTGTACCCCTTTCGGAAGCCGGCTCTTGATGAACGTCACCTGGTAATCGGAAAAGGAACGAGGACTTTGAATTCCATCTCGTTTTTCGATCCGAACAAGATCAAAAAGCTTGTGAGCCGGAGCACAGCCCAGTTTCGCCTGCTGGGATCTCTGATTCGGGTCTGAGTCGGTGCCCACATGCTTGAACACAAAAATCGGCTGTCTTACTGACATGATACCCTTGCTCGCTGATCTGTCATGCTCGTACATGTTGAGCAGAGCTTCCCAGAAGAGTTTCTAGATCATTTTCCGTGAAGACTGTTTGTTCAGCCAAATGGGCGCTGATAAAGCCTTTAGAGACATAAAGCCCGTATGGAATCAAGACCTTCCGACCCACTAATCCGCAGTTCGTCTTCAGGTTGAGAGGCTTCCCACTTGGCGTAATCTTCACTGGACTTGGCGTCTGCCACCGTCTCTGCTATCCGGCCATTCTCGTGATGGAAACATCCATGGGCAACACTGGATCAACGGATCTGGCAAAGGCGAGCTGTATAGGACCTCTTACCTGACCCGCGTTTGGACCAGTGCTCATGACTGCCCCTATTTTACACGGACATCGTAAAAATTCTTACACATCCATTTCCGCGCTTCTTCGACCTTTCCTTTCCCGCCTTGTCCTTCCCCGTCATGAGGCCTCCAGCATTTTCTTTTCATGAGCCTTCCGTAATCGGCCGATTGAGGTTGGATGCATGTTCTACAAAAATGGCATTCGGCAGTTTCGTGTTTGGCATTCCTGGAAATTTCAACATAATTCCGTAACGTCTCTTCAAAGCCACATCTGACACTAGGCCATGAAGGTCTTCCGGATCTATCCGAGGAGCGTTGCCCGTTGTCTGGATCGCCATTGGGATTTCCATTTTCACAATCAAACAAGACAAGGAATTCATACCGGTTTGACAGAGGGTTACTCATTGTTCTCTCCTTTTTCAGGTTGGTCGTTTCCAGCTTTGGGAATCCCCAGACTCGCGATCTGCTGATAATAACCTAGTGCAAATAGACTCTGTTCCTCAAGGTTCAGAACTCCAGGGGGGCTGTCCTTCATACGCCCCCAAATTCCCGCGAGAAGATTTTCGTACCAAATTGCCAAACCCGGGTTATCCAGCTTGTTGAGGTGAAACTGACTTAACCTGGAAAGTCGCCCGAGGACCAGGGCCGGGGTAGTGCTTGCCGCAGCATAGTAGCGCTGGACGACGCCCGCTCCAACATTTCCCAATGCTCTTCGTTGGAGGGCTGCCATCACAGCCAATAAGTGACCACAATGATAGGCAGGATGTGGATGATGTTCATTGAGGAACGGCTTCAGTGTGTCCGACATGGAATCACCTCCTTGAGAGCGATTATGTCTTAAGTTAAAGGCTTTTATCAGTCCCATTCTAGCGTGGTTGAAAGGTTGATCGTTGACAATATCGATTTTGGCTCTATTCAGGGCCTGAGCAAGGACGGAAAAAGGAATGGGCTCCTTCTTTAATGCAGCTCGCCACAATCTTGTGGTCACATTACGAGGAAGATCCTTCAACTCCCTGACTGTTCCCCCGAGCACCGCCATGAACTTTGGATCCGGGGCAGGACCGCGACCCATCTCTATGGGTGATTGCAAGGTCGTCAAACCAGAGCACAATACTGGTAAGCAACTCCGGGAAGCTGCCTTCCATCCAAACGCGGACCATGACACGTCCAGAGGCCCCGGATAAGGTGAGGGAATAAAAATGATTCTCTCCAAGATCAGGTCTCTTGCCTGTCTTGACACTTGCCAACAGTTCCTTGCATCTTTCCTGAGCTACAATCTCCTGTTTTGTGTCAGCTTCGAACAAGAAGGAAAGGGGATCATCATCCACGGGGATTCTTTTCTTAAACCAGTGAACGACCTTTGCCCCTGCCATCCGAAAGCCCGTCTCCTTTATGAGGTGGTTGAGGGCCGCCCGATAACTGGCAGCAGCGTCTTCAGACACTGCAGCGTTGGCGGACTGAGCCAATCCATAGGATGTGAAAGCGTCCTTGTCGAAGCCTATAAGTACGTCTCCAGAGGCAATACCTCCCACATGAGCAAGCTTCTCGATTTTGGGGTGTGTTTTGGCTGGCTCCACAAGATCACCCGTCAGAAGACACCGCATAGTTCCTCGCCCTTTAATCCCTACTTTGCCTGCCTCTGGGTCTGTTGTATTCAGGCGTCTCCTGAAGTCTCTCCACCAATCGTGCCACGAATCATCTTCCAGGATAAATCGTGAGCCGAAAAGCAAAGTCAACTTATCGGTGTCTTTCAACTTATACTGGCGAAGCCTAGTGCGAATCTGTGCGAGGATGCTCTCTTTCAGCAAGAGAGTCCCCAATAAGGTCAAGCCCTGGGGTTGCTAACTTAGCCTCTTGAAGCAGTCTGAGGAAAAATAGGTGCTTCGCCACAGTTTTCGGATCCTTGCCTTTTTCTCCAGACTCTTCTTCAGTTTTTCCAAGAAGTGTTACAACACCTGCTGCCTCAGCAAGGAATTGGCTTTTCATTATGCCGCCAGTCATCATCTCTGGTTGACTCAGATCTGGGCATTTGAGGAAGGTCTTACCCTTATTTTTCTTATCTTCGACGTTCCCCACTTCCAATACTTCGCTGAAATTGCCCTTTGATCAAAGGCAAGAACCCATCGAATTTCCTTCGGTTTGAACCCTGGTTCCACGTCAAGCCCCTGGTCCACCGCATATTTTTTCAGTAGTTCCAACATTATGCAGTCACCTTCCTGCCCCTTAGAGCACATCCGGGCTATCGTCGGAACCATTATTACTCCTTGTTTAACAGCAGCTCTGAACAGACTGATGTTGGGTTGATCCTCGCTAGAGCCTTGCCTTGAAAGGTCGAAAACGTCGTAAAGCATGAGACCCAGATCCATATCTATTGGAATGGCTTTTTCTCTGGTCGTTTCTGGAGAGGTCAACTCAAAATAAGCCGGAAACTCTCTGCAACCGAAATATGGCTGAAAAAAACACTTTCCGTTTGCAGCCCTTCGTTCGAACTGTGCCTCCAGACCAGATAGTCGTTCCTTGAAACGAGGCCATGGCTTGATTTGGGCATGAAGCCTATAGCGAACGTTCTCGAGTGCCATTGTTTGGCGCTGTGTTCGACCTTTAGTATCAGTTCCCAGTAGGTCTCTGGATCCATCAGCCCAGATCGGTTCTGGCGACTCTTTGCCAGTGAACCAACCGGGCTTAACAGATGCCTTTTCTTTGACCTCGTTTCGCCTCAAAGAAATGTATCTGACAGGACTCAGGATCTCAATTTTCGTCACTTGCCACCTGAATTGGGCTTGAGTTGGATCCCTATTGGGTTTGCTGAATATGGCGTCGAAAATTCCCCGGGCGGCTGATGGAGTTATAACGGGATAGCTGAATCGCTCAACTTTCATCTCGGGGCGAGAAAAGCAGGCGAAATCGCCCCATACTTCCAGAACAAGGTCTTTCGGGTCCATGAGACTCCTTCCTATGCCCTGACTAGGCTATGAGACAGTCAATCTGCTGTGGTGGTGTCAAACCTTTTTGGTTACTATAATGCTCGCATTCGAGGTAAATAAACCAATCTTCAGACTTAGATTTAAATCCCACCCGGACAGGCTCGAGGAACATGTACAGGAAGATCTCTTGACGGCCGGAACAGGCCGACGGAGTAGTCCCGGGCACGCCTGATCCAACTGGCAGTCAACCCCGTTTCTCGTACTCTTTTTTCAGTTCCTCGAATCTATCCATTCTATAGGAGGTCAACACATTTATTGCGTCTTTAGAGATGATGCGATACAGGCTCGCTACAGAAGAAAAATCCTGTCGTTCAATAGCGTTCTTCAAGTCTTTTTTCCCTAAGTTAGCCACGCTGTACAGTTCCTGGAAATATTCCTGAAAAAGTCTAGGATTATCCAAGACCAGATTCTCAGGCGCATGTCTGTTGAGTCCTATGCGGCGACGCTCGCCGCTTGTGTCGTATGCTCCGTCGGGATAACCCCCTTCTTGGGGAATAAAACGTGCTGGGCCTCTTCTTCCCAATTCATGACGATGCAGCGTCCTGCACTTGAGCCATGGAATCCAAAGGTGCCCAGGCCCTGAAGACTACGGGAAAATCTAGATCCACCCCTGCCTCAACGCATTGCGTAGAGACAAGCCTGCACGAGGCCCCTTCTTCTAAGCGCTGTCTAACCTTCTCGAGAACATCTCTCCGATGAGCAGGACACATGTTTGTTGAGAGATGAATCAATCCTTCAGCGCCTGCTCTCTCCAGCTCATCGTAAAGAAGGAGGGCGTGTTTCTTAAGATTAACAATGCACAAGACCTGATCCAGTTCACCTATCCTTTCTGCCAATTCAGTCCATCCCGATGTCATGTTGAAGTTTTCAGGCCAAACAACCTTGGTTCGTTTCAGACGTTCAAAAAGTCCAAGTTCTTTTTGGCGCTATTTCCTGAGGACTCCAGCCGGAAGAGCAATATTTCTTAATTTGGCTATCCAGATGCGAGAAAGCAGGCTGGGTGGCCGTTGAAAGGACCACTGAAGCCCCGTAGCGTTCCACCAGTCTGGAAATAGTCGCCAGGGTTGGAATCGCCAGCGTGACGGGGAGAGTCTGGACTTCATCGAACAGAATGACACTCTGTGCCAATCTATGAAGTTTTCGACATGCTGAAGAGCGGTTCGAAAATAAAGATTCGAGAAACTGCACAGTCGTGGTCACAATGATCGGGGCATCCCAATTTTCCGCCAATAGTCTGCGGGATCGAAGAGCCTCGACCTCCATATCGTTCCCGTCGTCCTCCATCCCTGAACTTGTCGCACCGGCCAAGCTGTGGTCTTCAAGAATGTAGTCCGGGAACCCCATACTCTTTGTTCGCGAGCTAAAGACCTTGCGATATTCGAGTGCAGTTTGTTCAATGATACTGAGATAAGGAATGACTGTAATAATCCTGCGCAGTTTGTTCAATTCGGCATGCTTGACGGCGAAAGCCAGCATACTCAGAGTCTTGCCGGCTCCTGTGGGAGCAGTCAGTGTGAACAGACCGGTCGGTTGAGAAGCAGCCTTGAAGCATGCGGTCAGCAAGTCTTGTCTGACTTGGCGCACCTCCATCGAGGAGTTCGAGGTTAACGCAAGCTTTTCGAGGTACGTTAAGAGAATCTCCAAGGCCGTGTCAGCAGAAAGATCGGGTCCAGATCTCCTGTAAGACCGGCTGCCATCATGAGCCGGGTTGAAATGAGCTTCCGTCTCTATGAAATCTGCATCCACCAAAGCAGAGAACAACATTCGAATGTCAAGCATTGATGCGGCATGAAATCTATTGAGTCCTTCGTACAACGATTCAGGAATGTCAGCCTGGGTGGGGAGCGATATTCCATCGCTTCTCAATCGTTCCAAAAGTTTTTCAGGGTCTGGCTCGGAAAGCCTGCGGACCGGATTGGGGTTTGCCAGGAATTTTTTAGGGTTAACGTGCGTCAGAGATTCAGCCGATGCCTCCTGCAACCCGATATGATGTCCCTGAATAGCCATCGCTGCGGCAATACTATTGAGACGATACTGGATCAAAGCAATCCACGCACCCAACGTCCAATGATCAATTCTTTTTTCTTTTCCTTTAAGACGACGCTGAAAAAGATAGCCGTATTTTCCGATATCGTGCAACAGGCCAGCAAGTCTCGCTTCCTTTTCTGCTCCAAACGCTGCCGCATACTGAGCCGCATCGATCCGCAACCCGGGTCAAATGTTCCCAGAGCGGTTCCTCATAACCGGCTGAGTTTGCGGAATGAGCCAAATAGGGGCTGTTCATTTAGTCACCTTTTGCAAAGGCTCTGGACCAAGTGGGGCTTGTCGTATGTAGAGAGCTGCGAAGAGAATAAGTTAGAGATGCTAGCTTTTTCAGTTATTATAGCATAAAAATGAGAAATATTGTGGATTTTATCCTGTAACATTAAGAAAATGGATCAAAATTCTCCCGGCCGTTTCGACATCGGTCGTCATCGAGATGACAGGCGGATGTTCCAGAACCACACAAGGGTTCACGAACTGATGCATGGTTTGGCGGCGCACAGTTTCGCGCGTGTTCGGCGCATACTCTTTCCGGTAGGACTTCCGCACTCACTCCATGATCGGCGTAACGCCCATAAGCGGGTTTTCCGCCTGCACCCATCTCTGTGTGTGCACTGGTCGGGTTTCTTTAGACAACTGAACGTGATTTATGATTGGTAAGCTGCTTGGTCAATGTGGAAGATATCCTCTCAGATGAACACGAACTAACAGCAACCGAGCGAGTAATTGAAGTGAAAGCATCCCCAGATTGTTAATTTGACGCATTCAAAGAGCATTCAAAAATATTGACAGGAAAATATGTTTGTAGCATCCTAATAATAAAGGGAGTCACAACGAGGATAAGGAAGAGACTATGCCAGACCAGTAACTGTAAATTTCGGTGGTGAACCATACCAATACACAGCGATGGGAAACTATGTAGTCAAGGCCAAAGGCGTTTGTGGAGGTCGTCCCACTTTTATATTCACACGGATTTTAGTGGCTGGAGTGCTTGATAGAATTAACGCCGGAGATGGCGTGGAATCTATTATCAAAAGCTACCGGGGACGAGTTAGCAAAGATGCAATTCGTGAGGCGACGAATCTATTTAGTAAACCACGAAGCGGGAGAAAATCTCCCAAACGTATCACAGTAAAGTGATAGTGTTTGATGAACAGCTCTTGGAGCCGGAGTTAGAGGAGAGCATAAAAAAGTGGTATCGTGGATCAGTTGTCGCAGTGATTGATTTACGACTCGGCACAATCATCAAGGATGATGTCATTCCACAACTTCTTGCCGGAACGAGGCAACACCCAACTTTCATAACTATAAATGTGAGGGATTTCTGGAACAAAGTGCAAATAAACCAGGGATTTTGTGTTGTCTGCTTTAAGATCCCAGATACACAAATCACGATGATATCAGTGTACTCCTTAAAGCGTTATTCGCAGGAGTTCAAAACAAAAAAACAAAGAGCAGGACACGTATTCCAGATTGACCATAATGGCAACTGCCTGTGTTATAACTATAACAACCCAGAAAACAAAATCATGTTCAGACTATAAAATCATCGATAAATATCTAGGTTTGTAAAGTATAATATTCCGAAAATTAATAGAGAATATAACTCCGAGGAAAGGAATCCCTACCTTCTCCCCGAAAAAACACAGAATCAGGCTTGGAAAGCTTATTGCCGAGGCAAGTTGCCCTAGACTACGAGTGCCGCACCGCCGCGTAGTCGGCTTTGTTTCATCATCAGTAATACTTCGTTGGCATCCTCGAGCGGAAATGTCTCCACTACGGTTCGGACAGGAATTTCTGCTGCTTCCACCAGGAGTTCTTCTGCGTCCCTACGAGTGGTGTTTGCTACGCTGCGGATAGTCCTTTCTCCATAAATCAAGCTGTAGTCCATGGCGGGAATCCGGGTCATGGTGATGCCCGCAAGAGTCAGGGTGCCTCCCTTGTTCAGAGCTTTCAGAGCGATGGGGATAATATCCCCGGCAGGCGCAAAGATGATAGAAGCGTCAAGAGGGGCCACAGGCAAGTCCTCAGGCGTTCCCACCCAAACAGCCCCCAACTCCCTTGCCAGTTCCTGGTGGTTGCGGCTGCGAGTAAACACGTGGACCCGGCAACCTCTTTTTACCGCGATCTGTATGACCACGTGGGCTGAATTTCCGAAGCCGTACATGCCCAGGCTGCCTCCGGGCTTGATTTCACTTAGCCGAAGGGCTCGGAATCCGATAACGCCTCCGCAGAGAAGAGGAGTCGCCTCAGTGTCGGAAAATGCCTCCGGGATGGGGAATGCAGACTCTTCAGGAACCACCAGGTATTCGGCATAACCTCCCTGTTCGTGAAAGCCCGTGAAGCGAGCATTGCCGCAAAGATTCTCTCTTGCCTGGAGGCAAAACCCGCACAATCCACAACTTGAAAGGAACCAGGTCACACCAACCCTCTCATGTCCTGTAAAACGGGTTGCATTGGGCCCGGTTTTTTCAATGCGGCCAACGACCTGATGCCCGGGAACCAACGGGAGTCTCGGGAGGGGTAAATCTCCCTCGACCGTGTGAAGATCGGTGTGACATACGCCGCACGCCTTGACCTTGATGAGAACTTGCCCCGGTCCCGGTTCAGGAATAGGAATGTCGCTTATTTTCAAAGGTTTTTCTTGGACAGGCCTTGTCCGTTCCAGAAGCATTGCCTTCATAGGAGACTCCTGGGCGCCTCTCGGCCGAAAGGCTATTTGATCACATGGGAGGAAAGAGTGGTCTTATCGGAAAAAGTTACCGTAGCAATGAGCCGGGACTTGGGATCCGATAACAATCCGTTGTCCGCCGCATATAAATAGAGGGTGACACGCCCTGGAAGGTGTAACTGCATGGGCCCGCCCCTCTCGTTGATGAGCTTGTATATTTTCGGGTAGAGCGCAACGCCGAGAAACATCATCGGAGGCTTTGCATCGCTCGACCAACGGATCGTACCGTCATCACCGCCGATCTCCACTTTGGCAAGCTTTTTGTCATTCACCTGGAGCTTCATGATGAAGGTTCCGTCCAGGTAACCATCTTTGGCCGGCCGGGTGGATGTGTTTACGAGATCAGCTATGAAGCCCCTGAACTCGCAGGTGATAACCCCCCTGGCCTTTACATGTTCGTCGGTTCCAGGGGCTACTGTCGAGGTGGTGGAGGGAGACCTGACGATAAATTGCTGGAAAGAAGACCCATCGGCTAGGTGTACAATGATCCGAAGTGTGCTCGTCGTTGAGGCAAGGTCCCCGGAGTCGGCGGTGTACAAATAGAATTGGACCCTGTCGTCGACAGCTATCCTTATCGAGCCGTCAGGCTTGTTCAAAAGAGCAGAGGGTGCCGTCTGGTACGCAACACCCAGACCCCAGGCCCCTGGATCGACCCCAGCGGTCGCCCATCGTCCTGATTTTGTATCCATACTGTTGATTTCTATTCCCGTGATAAAGCTCCGGGGAGAAATCTCGATATCGAGGCTAAAGACGGCATCAGCCGCGCCGTCAGGCTTAATTTCCGAATATCGGCCCACCGCATCGGTGGTGGCAAATCCGAGCCAGGTTCCAAGGAAGTTTACCTTAGCAAGGCCGCTGCCTTGCTTTTCCTGAGTTGCGTCCTTTAAGCCCTTCTCCTGTTTTTGAACTGGGCACCAGGAGATCTCACCGTCCGCAAAAGTAACCGTGATGCGGTAATTTGTAGCACCGCCGGCGATACTGCCGTTATCCGCGACGTACAGATTGAGGTCCACGCGGTCCTTGACTTTGATCTTGACGCTCGCGTCACGATTATTTAAGAGGCGAACCGGGTCCGACACCAGCGCTACCCCCACGGCCCCGTTGGACGTCACTGGGGACGGTGTCCCAGACAGAAGGCACTCCATCAATATTTCGGATTTCGATGCCGGTAATTTCCTTATCACGTGCATCCAGGCTTAGAAACGAACAGCCCATCTCCCTTTTCGTCTCCACCGATCTTCTTGCTCGGATTCACCGCATCATAACTGCTGATCCCCTTGAGGAGAGCCGACATCCGGACGGGAAAAACTCCGGTCCGGCTCGATGGGCTCGGGCTCGAGGGTCCAGTTTCCGTCTTGATGGGGGCGTTCCATGAAGTACCGTCATTGTTGATAATTTTTACTTGGTATCGGCGGTCTTTCTGGGAGAACTTACCGTCGTCGCTTATGAAAAGGAGGAGCTGGGGTGTTTGCCCAGGGGTAAGATTCAAAGCCCCCCCACGCTTATTCATTATCTCCGAGGGGTTCTTGGCTGCTGCTACTCCTATGAAACCGGCTTCCGGACTCATTCCGGCTGTATTCCACTCTCCCGGAGGCTCAAAGGCTCGTATTTCAATTTCTCTAATTCTCAAGTCGGAAGTGCGGGGGTTGAGGGTGAGAGAAAATACAGCGTCAGGCTTACCATCGGGCTGTGCAGATGTTTTGCCCACCCGGTCACTACTCTTGACGCCGAGAAAAATGCACTCGCCCTCAGGGCCGGTTTGGGCACGACCATGCGCGGTAAGGAATACAAACATCCCGACCATAATCAGACCGAGAAATAAGCGCATGCAGACAAGTGTGGGCAGAAGGAACCTCCCCTCTAACGAGAGCCTAAAAGACAAAACTGCCTAATAATACGCAATCTAGTTAATAAGACTTCGGAATGTCAAGTCAAAATTCCTTATTACCACCAGGCTGGTACAAATATCATGGAAAGATTGATGAGATCCAATAATGATGACGACTTTTTGCTCTCAGATACCGATGCGCAACCATTTTGACACTATCGGCGCGTAGATGTGTTCACCCTGCCTGTGCTTGTCACACGCCTGATTAATCCCATTCGGTAGCGAATTTGTATGACCTGTCATGAGACGCAACTCATCGAACGCGCTTGTGTAACAGGTTCCTTTGTGTTGACACTTTATCGTATGCAATTCTACAATCCTGACTGTTGTAGCGTCTCATACAAAGATAAGAGGAGAATGCCGTGGTAAAGATCGGTATGATCGGTGGCTCGGGTTTCGATGACCCTGATTTTCTTACAGATGTTAGATCCATCAAGAAAGGAACCCCATTCGGCTCACTATCCGCTGATTTAATCGTCGGCAAGGCCGGTGAGATCGAAACCGTGATAATGCTGCGTCACGGAAAAGGCCACAGAATAATGCCATCGGCGATTAACTACCGGGCGAACATCTGGGCCATGAAAGAGGTGGGAGTAACACACATCATAGCCACGTCGGCATGCGGGTCTCTTAGGGAGGAAATTGAACCGGGACACCTCGTATTTCCGGATCAGTTCATCGATTGGACCAGGACGCGTAAAAGCACTTTCCACGAAGGCGACCAGGTAGTGCACATGGCTATGGCCGATCCATTTTGCGAGCGCTTGAGAAGTATCCTCATCGAAACATGTATCACCGAGGGAATCATCCATCATCCGAGAGGCACGGTGGTCACCATAGAAGGGCCGAGGTTTTCCACAAGGGCCGAGAGCCGTATGTTTAGAATGTTGGGCGGAGATATCATCAATATGTCCACCGTACCAGAGGCCGTACTCGCCAGAGAGGCGGGTATTTGTTACGCCGTAGCAGCCATGAGCACTGATTATGATACGTGGCATGACAGCGAAGCCCCTGTGACCTGGGAGATGATTGCTGAGACCATGAACAATAATGTGGAGAATGTGAAAAAAATATTTTTCCGGTCTCTGTCTAAAATCACATACGAACAATGTGATTGTCGAAAAGCCATAGAGAGCGCAACGGTATAAGATCGGAATCCAAACCCCATCGCATGTCACTGTTTCGAAGAAACGAAACCAATCTGAACACACAAAAGGGAACCAAGAAATGGACTTAGCGCAACGTATCAATTTAGCCTTAGGTACAAAACCCGTAGATCTACTCCTAAAAAACGGGCGCCTGATCAACGTATTCGCGGGCAGTATTCATACGGCATCCGTAGCGATTCACGAGGGCCGCATAGTGGGCTTTGGAGACTATGAGGCAATTGAGACAGTTGATTTGCAGGGGCGTTTTATCGCTCCGGGGTTTATCGACGGACACCTCCATCTGGAATCGAGTATGCTGTCCATCCCTGAGTTTGCCGCAAACGTGGTTCCCCTCGGAACAACCACCGTTGTGGCTGATCCTCATGAGATCGCAAATGTTCTCGGCTTGGATGGGATCCGTTACATCCTGGATTCGAGCGAAGGATTACCCCTCCGAGTTTTTATTATGTTTCCTTCCTGTGTTCCTGCCACACCGTTTGAGACGTCGGGGGCTGAACTCACCCACAGGGAAATGGAGCTTTTCAAGGATCATGAGCGTGTGCTGGGACTTGCAGAAATGATGAATTATCCCGGGGTCATATATTCTGACCCCGAAGTCTTGGCAAAGATCAATGTTTTCAGGGGAAAGGTCAAAGACGGTCATGCGCCGGGTTTAACCGGAAAAGAACTCTGTGCGTACATAAGCGTGGGGATAGGCTCAGACCATGAGTGCACAACCCTCGAGGAGGCACAAGAAAAGCTCCGGATGGGTATGCGCATCATGATAAGGGAGGGTTCGGCAGCGAAAAATCTGGACGCGCTCCTGCCGCTGATCAACGAACACGGTTCACGCAACTGCCTTTTTGTCACAGATGATTTGGACCCTCACGATATTCTGGCAAAAGGCCACATCAACAACATAGTCAGGCAGGCGATCAAGAAAGGAATCCATCCCATTACCGCGGTTCAGATGGCCACGATCAATACAGCCACGTACTTCGGCCTCAAAGGATTGGGCGCGATGACTCCCAGGGTATTCGGCCGATATGCTCATTATCGACGACCTCGAAGAACTGAAAATCAGTACAGGTATACCATGCGGGCTCTATCGCTGCACATGACGGAAAGCTTGTCATACCTTCACGAGCAGGGTCGTCCTTAAGACCCGGGAGCAGTGTTCACGTCGCCTGGGAAAAAATCAAAGATCTGTCAATTCAAGCCGAAGGAAATTCGGTAAACATCATCCAAGTTGTTCCTGGGCAGATCATTACCCGAAAGATGATCGAGCAAACCCCTATCGTTGACGGACGAGTTGTATCAGACACCAGCAGGGATATACTCAAAATTGCTGTAATCGAGAGACACAGGGGTACGGGTAATTTTGCAATCGGATTGATAAAGGGGTTTGGCCTGAAAAGGGGTGCTATCGTAAGCACGGTTGCCCATGATGCCCACAACATCATTGTGGTCGGGGCGAATGATCAAGATATGCTGGCCGCCGCCCGTGAAGCAGAGCGCATGGGCGGGGGAATGGCCGTTCTCGGACAACGGACAGGTAATCGGGAGGCTTCCTCTGCCGATTGCAGGACTAATGTCCGACAAACCGATTGCAATGGTTCGGGAAGGACTCGATGGTCTGGTGGCAGCGGCAAAAGAAATGGGCTGTACGCTCGATAACCCATTCGCAACACTCTCTTTCATGGCCCTAACCCCCATTCCGGAACTGAAACTCACGGACCAGGGGCTATTCGATTCGGTAAATTTCAAGTTCATTTCACTTTTTCCGGCAAGTTAGCGATAGAGTTCAGGACGGGGGGAATCAGAATTTTTTCCGACTAAAGACAAATTTTCTTGCATCGGTACCTGACACTGCGCATTTTGTCCCCATTATTAGTAATAGTTACTATTACGAAGGGAGTTGTACTCTTTGGCGGCCAAGGGACAAGCGCGAACTACACAACAACGCCGTGTCATCATGGAAGAGCTTTGCAGGCTTAAGAGCCATCCTACCGCGAACGAAGTCTATGAAATAGTACGAAAACGCCTGCCTCGGATAAGCCTTGGGACCGTTTACCGTAATCTTGAAATTCTCTCTGAGCGGGGTATGATCCAGAAATTGGAAATGGCGGGCACGCAAAAGCGTTTCGATGGGATAACCGAGAACCATTATCACGTTCGCTGTATTATGTGTGGCTGCGTTGAAGATGTGTCTTCCGGCCCGATTCCCACTATTAATCAGGTTTTGAACGGTGTCAGTGATTATCAGATTTTGTGGCACCGTCTTGAGTTTGTCGGTATTTGTCCACGTTGCAGGGAGGCCGGCACACAGGGTATTACCTCAACGTAATATAAAAAAGGAGCTAATAATGTCAGCATTGAAGGGATCTCAAACAGAAAAGAATCTTCTTGCGTCTTTCGCCGGAGAATCGCAGGCGCGTAACCGTTACACCTATTTTTCGTCGCAGGCACGCAAAGAAGGCCTGATTCAGATAGCCATGATTTTTGAAGAGACTGCAAACCAGGAGAAAGAACACGCAAAAAGGTTTTTTAAGCAGCTTGAGGGTGGTGAAGTGATGGTTCAGGCAGGTTTTCCGGCCGGTGTTGTAGCCGATACCGCAGCCAACCTCAAGGAATCTGCCGCGGGCGAGCATTATGAATGGTCCGAGTTGTATCCCGGGTTTGCCAAGATTGCCAGGCAAGAAGGTTTCGATGCTGCCGCGAAGATATGGGAAGCGGTCAGCATTGCGGAGAAACAGCACGATAAGCGATACAGCGATCTCTTGAAAAACGTTGAGTCCGGCAAGGTGTTCAAGAAAGACAAGTCGGTTGTCTGGCGCTGTTTGAATTGCGGTTATCTCCATGAGGGTCCCGAGGCTCCTGAATCTTGTTCGGCATGTGCGCATCCAATGGGCTACTTCGAGATATTGGCGGAAAACTGGTAAGCCGTTGTCTTATACTGTTTTGTTACTTCTCAAGTAATTTAGAGTAAATAAATATACTCATCTACACTTTGATCATAGACCCTAGAGGAGGTTTCAGAAAATGACGGAAAAACTTCAGATTTACAAATGTGAAGTATGTGGGAACATCGCAGAAATGCTTCATTCCGGCATGGGAGAAATGGTTTGCTGCGGTAAGGCCATGAAACTGTTTGTCGAAAACACTGTTGATGCAGCAAAAGAAAAACACATCCCAGTGAAAGAGGCTGTATCTAATGGCCTTAAGGTTACAGTGGGAAGTGTCGCCCATCCAATGGAAGAGAAACATTACATTGAATGGATAGAGATCATTGCCGACGGAAAAGCGTATCGGCAATTTTTGGAGCCAGGACAAGCCCCAGAGGCAGTGTTCCCCGTTCAAGGAAACTTCACGGCACGGGAGTACTGTAATCTGCACGGATTGTGGAAATCCTGATTCGTTCGTGGACAGACTTCCATATTTTATAGCGAGTGCCGAAATTAATGTCGCATTTTACCTCTTTTTCGTGAACGAAAATGTGTCATTCGGACAGAAATTTTGGCAACGAGTATAGGCGGCTTGCCTCGGTCGCGAAGCCCGGTCTTGCCGTTCGTAGCCATGGGGTCAAGCCGCCGACCGTCCGTTATCAGGTGGAGGATATCATGTCTCAGTCACCAGTTATTTACCAGTGTAAAACACCAAATTGCGGCTACATGTACAATCGGGAAAAAGGGGACAAGAAAGGTAAGATTCCTAAAGGGACGAGCTTTGAGGATCTGCCCGATGATTGGAAGTGCCCAATTTGCGGCGCAACTAAGAAATCGTTCAACCTTATTTCTTTTCCGGCCTCATCCCAAACATGATAGGTTTTGGGACACCGGGCTTATTCGAGAATGATCGTGAAGTTGAACATTTGCACGTCGGAAGGTTCTCTCGTTAGTTACCTGGACCAACTCGAGTTGAACGTCCGTCCCCAACAGTTGGTGCGATAGTGGGAGGACCATGAAAAAGTTTTCAGTAATTGTGGTAATATCGGCGATACTACAAATCGCAATGATTGGTTATGTATTTGCCGGTAATAATTTCCGTGTGAGTGCCGACCCTCTGGCGGCTCTCGAGTTACCGATCCCGGAAAATGCGGTGGATAAAACTTATTTAGGCCTCACGGGAACGGGCACCTTCAGACTGCCTCAGGTTCGGGCTCAAGTCCTTCTGATAGAGATATTCAGCATGTACTGCCCGATATGTCAAGCTGAAGCCCCGGTCGTAAACGAGTTGTTCCAGTTGATTGAGGGCAATCCTGACACGAGAAGCAAGGTCAAACTTATCGGTATCGGGGCTGGCAACACACCCTTCGAAGTGGATGTTTTTAGAAAAAAATATGGTGTCAAGTTTCCGATGTTTGCGGATGACAACATGCTCATCCGAAAAGCCGCATCGGAGGATATCCGCACACCGACTTTCGTTGCATTGAAAATAGAAGCTGGGAAAATAGTTTCTGTGCTCCCGGCTCATGTGGGGCAAATTAAGGATGCAAACGCATTTCTCAAAGCTTTATTTCCTGACAACAGCCCCAATTAGGAGAGTTCACAATGCTTTACTCTAGGGTGGCTGCAAAGTTTTTTTTGATGTTCGCCATGGCATTGATGTTTTGTTTGGCGACGGAACAGCTTGGGGCAGAGACTCAGGATCCTCGTATCTACAATCCAGGTGGAACCGAAGCCTACGGGCAGCGGAACCAAGCTCAAAATCGGCGATCCGGCTCCTGATTTTTCCCTCGGGGACCTTACAGGGAGCAAAATCTCGCTGGAACAGTACCGTGGAAAGAAAAATGTTGTGCTTTCGTTTGTGCCGGCCGCATGGACCCCGGTCTGCTCACAGCAATGGCCGGGCTATAATATTGCAAAGGATCTGTTCGAAAAGAACGATGCAGTACTGATCGGGTTGTCGGTTGACAACATACCCACGTTGTACGCCTGGACCCGGCAGATGGGAGACCTGTGGTTCCCTGTGGTTTCGGACTTTTGGCCCCATGGGGCGGTATCCCTGCAGTACGGAGTATTGCGTCCCGAAGGCGTTTCTGAGCGTGCTCTTTTCGTTATCGACAAGAACGGAATAATTCGGTACATCGATGTTCATGACATAAACGTTATGCCGAGGCTTGAGGATCTCATGAAGGAGTTGGATAAGCTTCAGAAATGAGCAATGCTCATAGAGTCGATTTAGTCTGAAGGGGCATTTCCAGATGCGCAACGTAGTCTTTAAGTGTTTCAGTGTTGCCGTTTTTTCATTTCTTGCATGCTGTTTCGTGCCGGGATATGCACAAGAGCCACCTGTGAGTCCAGCCACGCAGGACTGCATTTCGTGCCACTTAACAGCGACACCTGCGATGGTTTCAGACTGGAAAAAGAGCCGACACGCAAATACTACGCCGGCGGAGGCGCTGAAAAAACCCGAACTGGAGCGACGAGTTTCGGTTGACAAGGTTCCGGACAAATTGGCAAGCCATGTAGTGGGTTGTGCCGAATGCCACGCTCTTAATCCCGATGAGCACAAGGACAGTTTTGACCACAATGATCGGAAGGTACATTTGACTGTAACACCGAGAGATTGTAGTGCCTGCCATCCTTTAGAGGCTGAACAGTACAAAAAGAATATTATGTCCCACGCTTACGGAAATTTGGCTAACAATGAATTGTATCAAAGCCTTATGACATCAATCAACGGTGTTCAGTCTTTTGCTGACATGAAAACAAAGGTTGCTCCTCCTGACGAAAAAACGACTGCCGACTCCTGTCTTTCGTGTCACGGAACCGCGTTAGAGGTCAAAGGAACACAGAAGCGAGACTCAGACTTCGGCGAAATGGAATTTCCCGTGCTTTCCGGCTGGCCAAATCAGGGAGTGGGGAGATTGAATCCGGACGGAAGCAAGGGATCCTGCTCATCGTGTCACGGCCGGCACCAATTTTCGATGAAAATGGCCAGGAAACCGTATGCTTGCGCCCAATGTCACAAAGGCCCAGACGTTCCTGCTGTACCAAACGTATTCGGTATCCAAACACGGAAACCTCTTTTTTGGGCTCTACGGAGAATGGAGCTTCGAAGCAGTGCCGTGGACGGTGGGAAAGGATTTCAGCGCACCTACGTGTGCTGTCTGTCATGTTAGTCTCTTGGTCAATAACGAGGGTGATGTGGTTTCGAAGAGGACTCACCAGATGAACGACCGGCTTCCCTGGAGAATATTTGGATTGATTTACGCTCATCCGCACCCCAGGTCTCCGGATACTACAATAATGCGCAACCCGGAAGGGTTGCCTCTCCCGACCAGCCTCAACGGTGAGCCTGTCAAAGAATACCTGATCGGGCCTGAAGAAATGGAAGAAAGGCGGAAAACCATGCAAAAGGTCTGCCTTTCTTGTCACACCACTGACTGGGTCAACGGCCATTGGGCCCGTTTTGAGCATACCATCAAAACCTCCGATGACATGACATTGACTGCAACGCGTATCATTGAAAAAGCTTGGGAAGAGCAAGTCGCGGACAAAAGTAATTTGTTTGATGAAGCCCTGGAGAAACGGTGGGTTGAACAATGGCTTTTCTACGCCAACTCAACCCGGTTTGCCTCTGCCATGATGGGAGCGGACTATGGCGTGTTTGCAAACGGGAGATGGTACCTTTCAAAAAACATTCAGGATATGCTGGACAGCCTCAAACTGCTTCTCGAAACCCGAAAAGGCAGGGAGTGACGCTTCAACTAATGCCAATAACTCACAAGGAAGGAAGTGCCAAGATGGAAAAGATCACGTGGAAATGTCCCAAGTGCGGGTATACTTTTGACGCCGAAGCGAGCGAGGCGCCGCCCGAAACCTGTAAAATGTGTAAAGAAAAATGTCAGTTTGTCAATGTCACGTGCTACATCCCCGAATGCGGTATGACCGGCCAGGATACGCGGTTGGGGTGAGCCCCGGCTCCAAGTTGGAATCGAGTCACACATGAAAGTTCTTGGAATTTATGGAAGCCCCCGAAAGGGAGGGAATACCGATATTTTACTGGATGAAGCTCTCAAAGGGGCCGCATCAGTAGGCTCGGAAATATCTGTAATACGTTGCTGTGATCTAAAGATACAAGGATGCCTGGAGTGCGGCGGCTGTGACGCCACCGGGAAGTGCATCGTGGATGACGATATGCAGACGGTGTATCCCAAACTTTTGGAATCACAAATAATAATACTTTCTTCCCCAATTTTTTTCTACGGCATCACTTCTCAGGCCAAAGCCTTAATTGACCGTTGCCAGGCCCTGTGGAGCAGGAGGAGCCTTGAAAAGACACCTGAGGAAAGGAAGACATTAGACCGGGGTCGCGGATATCTCGTGTCCGTGGGTGCCACAAAGGGAAAGAATCTTTTTGAAGGGGCTCAGCTCACAGCAAAATACTTTTTTGACGCCCTTGGTATGTCTTACGAGGGCGGAGTCCTCATAAAAGCTGTGGAGGGTAAAGGCGACGTAGTAAGCCGTCCAGAATATATGAAACAAGCGTTCGATTTGGGACGGGACTCAGTATTATAAAACGAATCCCATCCGGGCAGTAGCGAGAACTCAACAGCCCTCAAGAAAGAATGAGCGACAGTGTTCGGCGATGGGAAAAAAGAACATATTCAAAGAGGAGAAAAAATGCCTAAGGCGCTGTTAGTTTATGCGACGAGAACGGGTCAATCACAAAATATTGCTGATCTTATTGCTGAGGGAATAAGAATTACCGGCGCTGATGCCAAAGTTGTCAACGCCAACATCATTGCTAAAGAAGAAGATTTGGCGGGGTATGACGCCTACCTGTTCGGTTCGGCAACGTATCACGGCGACATGATGCAACCTATGAAAACCATGCTCTTTCTTGCAGCCAAGTCAGGTCTGGAGGGAAAGGTCGGTGGTTCTTTCGGGGCGTTTGGGTGGAGCGGGGAAGCTCCTGACCGTATTTACGATACCATGCTGAATATATTCAAAATGGATATGGTTGGTGGTCCCTTGCGACTGAAATCGGCTTCGTTGCAGGGTGGTCTGCAAATGGCCCAGGATTACGGCCGAGAGATAGGAAAAAAAATCACAGGTAAGTGACTGAGTCAATGTCTGTCTGAGTAACTTTTTAAGGCAGCTTTGTAACGATATTGGGCTTAGTCGAATGGCCCATGGAAACCCGAAAACTCAAAGGGATGCCCTTAACTAAGCCTTTTTTGAGGCTTAAAAGAATAAACTGGAAAATGGAGGAGACAATGAAAAAGTACGTATGCCAAGTATGCGGTTATGTTTATGATCCGGCGTTAGGTGATCCGGACAACGGAGCGAATCCCGGAACAGCTTTTGAAAGCCTGCCTGAAGGTTGGGTTTGTCCTGTGTGCGGTGCTGAGAAAGATGCATTCTCCCCGGAGTAAGAAAGCTCCAGGCCTCTCAAAGGATAATGAAACACGATTGTACCTTGGTGAATCCCCCTAATCCCCCTTTGCCAATGGGGTAGGGGGGACTTACAAACCGGAACCGTGAACGCCCCATTTTATTTCAGACAATTTTACACGGAGGATTACATTGCGAACCATTGTGGAAGTTAAAAAAGGTATTAACTGGGTTGGAGCGGTGGATTGGACTATACGAGATTTTCATGGCTATTCAACGAATAAAGGCACCACCTACAACGCTTTTCTGGTTCTCGACGACAAGATAACGCTCTTTGATACCGTCAAGAAACCTCTAAAGAACGACCTGTTGCACAATATTTATAAACTTATTGAACCAAGCAAGATTGACTACCTGGTGGTAAATCATGTGGAACCGGACCACTCTGGTTCGGTAGCCGAAATGGTTGATATCATCAAGCCCGAAAAGATATTTTGCAGTCCCAAAGGCAAGCAAGCTTTGCTCGACCACTACCACAGAGAGGACTGGCCTTACGAAGTCGTCGGGACAGGGCAGGAGGTGAGCCTCGGAAAGCGGACCGTCCAGTTCATCGAAACGAGAATGCTCCATTGGCCGGACAGTATGATGTCCTATATCAAGGAAGATGCTCTGCTGATATCCAGCGATGCCTTCGGGCAGCATTGGGCCACCAGTGAGCGTTTTAACGATCAGGTTGATTCGTGGGAACTGATGGCGCATGCTAAAAAATATTTTGCCAATATTCTGATGCCTTATTCGCAGCTTATTAAAAAACTGATCGCAGACGTTCAGAAAATGGACCTGAAAATAGACATGATTGCTCCTGATCACGGTCTTATTTGGCGGGACAATCCTTTGCAGATAGTCTCGGCGTATGATGAGTGGAGTAAGCAGGTCGCCAAACAAAAGGCCTTGATCATTTTCGACACCATGTGGCACAGCACGGAAATGATGGCTAAGGCAATCGCCGACGGACTGGTTGAAAACGGGACGAGCATCAAGTTAATGGACCTCTGTGCAGATCACCGCAGCGATATAATAACTCAATTGCTCGATGCCAAAGCCGTGATCATAGGCTCCGCGACACTCAATAACGGAATGCTTCCCCGAATGGCGGATATGCTCTGCTACATGAAAGGGCTGCGTCCCGTCGGAAAAATCGGGGCTGCGTTCGGTTCTTACGGATGGAGCGGAGAGGCTGTTAAATTGATTACCAAGGCCCTTGAAGAAATGAAAATGAAAGTGTTGAGCCCAGGGCTTAGCCTCCAATTTGTCCCTGACCATGAAGGCCTGAGAAAATGCGTTGAACTGGGCCGTGAAATTGGCAAGGCTATCAAAGAGGATCTCTGAGGAAACAGTAGTTGCCGGGTGCCTTGCTACTGGTTGTTAGATGGTGCCAATTAGGGCAAGGTGAAACATGTCCTCAAATGACACAATAGGAGGTCGAAGCCTAAAACGAAAGGTTCTCGGTCTCCTTAAGGCCTCTGATTTCGACAAGAGCCTGAATGAGTTATGCCGTTTGCCGGGAAGACAAGTAATAAATCCCCTGTTTTCCTTTCTCCTTCATGCTGATCACACGGTTCGATGGAGGGCTGTTGCTGCAATGGGTGCCGTGATGGAGAATCTCGCTCACACTGACATTGAAGGCGCCAGAACAATAATGCGGAGGCTCATGTGGAGCCTAAATGACGAATCCGGTGGAATCGGCTGGGGAGCCCCGGAAGTGATGGGCGAAGCTATGGCACGACATGAGGGCCTTGCTGACGAATATGCTTCCATCATTACCTCCTATGCAGACGAGAATGGGAATTTTCTCGAATACGAGGCCTTACAGCGTGGGCTTCTCCGGGCTTTTATTCGTTTGTCCAACTCTCGGCCTGATCTGATCCGTCCTGCAGGAACGCACATAATTAAGTACCTGGAATCTAATGACGCCGCCGTCAGAGGTCTCGCAGCCCGGGTTGTGGGACTGCTCGGCCTTGAAGAGGCCTTTCATGCTCTGCGTTCTCTGTTAGAGGATGATTCGGAATTTGATACCAACATCGATTACGAGCCGGTGCGCTTTCGAGTAAGCGACATGGCCAAGCAAGCTCTGAGTCTCCTGGCCGGAAAAGACCAAGAGGGACTATTTTCTTGCAAACGCGATTCTTGATGCTCACGAGACTGTGACGACAAAGCCAAATTCGTTAAGGAGGAAACTTTAGATGGATGTAGTCATGTTGTCCCGATTACAATTTGCCGTTGCAACGTTATTTCACTTCCTATTTGTCCCTCTTACGCTTGGTCTTTCTATTTTGGTGGCCATAATGGAGACCATGTATGTACGGACAGGTAACGAAAAATATAAGCAAATGACCAAATTTTGGGGAAAGTTTTTCCTGATTAATTTTGTGGTGGGCGTAGTCACCGGGCTGACCCTGGAATTTCAATTTGGGACAAACTGGGCGGGCTACTCCAAGTATGTGGGTGACATCTTCGGCTCGCTTTTGGCAATCGAGGCGACTGTGGCCTTTTTTCTGGAGTCGACTTTCGTTGCAGTTTGGGCCTTCGGGTGGAAAAAACTGTCCCCGAGGTTTCATGCAACCTGTATTTGGGTGGTTGCAATAGCCTCCAATTTGTCGGCTTACTGGATCCTGGTGGCCAACTCATGGATGCAGCATCCGGTGGGCTACACGATTCGAAACGGTCGTGCGGAGCTTACCGATTTCTGGGCGGTCATCTCCCAGCCTTTTGCGATTCTCACATATTTTCACACGGTTTTTGCCGGCTACATCGTGGCAGGTTTTTTTGTGATGGGCATCAGCGCCTACCATCTTCTCAAAAGAAACGAGGTTCAATTTTTTTCGAAATCGTTTAGGATAGCTCTTGTCTTTGCGTTCATCTTCTCCATTGCGGAAGTAGGTTTAGGAGATCTTCACGGCAGAGAGATGGGCTAGATTCCAGCCGGAGAAGTTAGCCGCCGCCGAGGCTCAGTGGGAAACACCAAAGGGAGCGCCTTTCTCATTGCTGATAATTCCTGATGAGGCCAATCAGCGGAACATTGTCGAGATGTTTCAGATTCCAAAGTTCTTAAGTCGCCTGGTGTATGGTGACTGGAATGCCGAAGTGAAGGGGCTCAAGACGTGGCCCGTAGAGGACAGGCCTCCTGTCACTCTGGTATTTGCCTCGTTTAGACTCATGGTGGGGTTGGGCTTCCTTTTCATAGTGCTCACGGTAATAGGACTCTTTAAGAGAAATAGACTGGAAGACAGTCCGAAGTATCTGAGGATCATGATGTATGCGATCCCGCTTCCTTACCTCGCTGGCCTCCTGGGATGGATTGTGACGGAAGTCGGGCGCCAGCCTTGGATTGTCTATCATGTCATGAAAACATCAGCGGGGCATTCCCCCATCCATGGATCTCAGGTGGCGGTATCCCTCCTCGCGTTCATCATCCTCTACTCGTTACTGGGATTTGTTGCTTTTATGTTAATGGCAAAAAACGCCCGCAAGGGCCCTGAGCCGGTCTAATAGATTTCTTTCGAGGCGTCAATCGTGGGCGCTGGAGAATGCAAATCCTTAGCAGCATAGGGATTGCAGGGCGCGGTGCTCCCGTTTGAGACCGGATTGAACATTTGGTCCGGTCCCATAATTAAGGAAAGGTGGTCTAAGATATGCTCGAAACCATTTGGTTCATATTATGGGGGATACTGTGGGCTGTTTATTTTATGCTGGACGGATATGATTTCGGCCTAGGGATGCTCATGCCATTTTTGGCCCGGGACGATAAAGAGACTCGGGTCTTTTACAACGCGATGGGTCCGTTTTGGGACGGAAACGAGGTCTGGCTGATTACCGTGGGTGGGGTCACATTTGCTGCATTCCCAACAACATATGCGGTGATGTTTAGGACATTATATACTCCGTTACTGCTGATTCTTTTTGCATTGATAATTCGTGCAGTCTCCTTCGAATTTAGAGGGAAAATCGATAGCACGGCCTGGAGAAAACTCTGGGACACGTGTTTATTCGTTGGCAGCTTCTTGCCTGCGCTTCTTTTTGGCGTAGCTTTTGCGAATATTTTCCAAGGCATTCCTTTTGATAAGGACCATATTTTCCAGGGAAATCTGTTAACATTGCTCAACCCCTATGGAATATTGGGAGGAGTTCTGTTTGTGGCCATGTTCCTGCTACACGGTTCATTGTGGCTTGCCATAAAAGCAGAAGGTCCTCTTTACCCGGAGGGCCTCTGCGACTGCTTCTTTGCTGTGGGTAGTCCTGCTTTGTGTGGCTGTAGCATTTCTCGTATTCACGTGGTACGCAACTTCCCTGTATCAGAATTACCTGAGCAACCCGGTACTTTTTATTATACCGCTGATCACAGTTGCGGCTATGGTTATTACGAGAATTTTCATGGCGAAAGCGGCCTGGTGGAAATCGTGGTTCGCATCCAGTGTCACAATTATGAGTGCTGTGATGTTCGGCGTGGTAGGACTCTATCCCAACCTCTATCCGTCAAGCTTGAATAAGGCATACAGCCTCACAGCCTTTAACTCGTGCTCCAGTCCCATGACTCTTAAGATCATGCTGGTAGTTGCGCTTATTTTTGTGCCCATCGTCATTGTTTACCAGGGGTGGGTTTACCACATGTTCAAGGAAAAGATCACCGATGAATACTTGGCCTCAGAAGAGGCTTATTGACGGCATTTCGCCCACTATTTATACTCAGAAAGGACCACTATTATGAAAGAGCGAGCCAGCCTTGTTACGATGAAAGGGAATCCACTAGTGCTTTTAGGAGAGGAAGTTAAAGTAGGCAGTGCCGCGCCGGAGTTTACCGTGGTAGCCAACGATCTTAAACCGGTTAAATTTTCATCTTTTCGGGGGAAAAGTCTGTATTATTTCTTCGGTACCCTTCTTCGACACGCCAATATGTGACATGTCCACCCGGAGATTTAACCAAGAGGCAGCCGATCTGGGTCCCGAATGTTGCGATACTCACGATAAGCATGGATCTCCCATTTGCCCAGGCACGCTGGTGTGGGACCGCCGGTATCACTGGAGTGCAAACTCTTTCCGACCACCGAGATGCCTCATTCGGCACTGCTTATGGCGTCCTGCTCAAAGAGCTTCGTCTGCTGGCCAGGGCTGTATTCGTGGTTGACCGAGACGGCATAGTCCGTTATGTGGAACTGGTCGATGAGATCGCAAAAGAGCCTGATTACGACGCAGCTCTTGAAGCGGTGAAAAAATTGGCGTGACATTGTTGGAAGCGCTGCTACGGAAGATTAATTGCCATCCATTACTGCTCCTGACATTGCAGCACTAATGGACCGGCATGTAACCGAATAAACGGAGGTGGTGATATGCAGCAGTGGAAATCAGCAGATGAAATTCTCGACTTCGCCATTGGACAGGAAGAACAGGCGTTTGAGTTCTACACAGGATTGTCCGACCGCATGGACAGGCCCTGGATGAGCAAAATCTTCAAAGATTTTGCCAAAGAAGAGATGGGGCACAAGCGGAAACTCTTGGATATTAAGGCCGGTAAGCGCCTGGTTCCTGCGGAAAGGAAAGTTTTGGATCTCAAGATCTCAGACTATCTGGTAGACGTTGAAACCGGCCCAGGCATGGACTACCAGGAGGCATTGGTGCTTGCCATGAAAAAAGAAAAAAAGGCCTTCAAAATGTACACTGATCTCGCTGCTGCCATCGATGACGAGAATCTCCAAGCAGCTTTCCTGGCGCTTGCTCAGGAGGAAGCAAAACATAAGCTGCGCTTTGAAATAGAATATGATGACTTCATCATGACCGATAACTGACCGGCACTCGAAACCGACACCCATATGAAAACAGGTAGGTACCGTGACTGGCCACAGAGGAGATACTTTCCGGATTGAACGCGGGAGGGACTTAGTTCTTGAGTCAGTTTCTGTCGGAGGCTGGGATGAAGGCCGATAAGATAGTGTTGAGTTCCATTGCGAAGGCAACGGAAATTATTGATGCCCTGGGGTCTAACAACAGCAAGATGATGGCGAGCCGTGCCATCCACATAAATGTGCTGATGAGGCAAGTTCCCGGCGTAGAGGCGCGTTTCATAAAGACTGTGTATAATGACATTGGTGCGGAAGCGGCAATCAGCCATCAAGCGTACTACGAAGAGGACGGTGCCGTAACGGACATGGTGGTCATGGGCACAGTGTACCAGCACAGGGAAGTCAGGCGCATCCTGAGTGGGAACCCCAAAATCCAGCCCTGGATCGATGCAATCTCACAAGTTGTTGAAAACGCATCGGAAGCCCAGGAATGATTTAGAAAGATAATGCGACATTAATTTTGGCAACGAGTATAGTTGTTACGGTCGAGAATTCACCGGTTCGGAAGTCAACTGATTTCTGGTTTTATTCAGTAAAATGATGTGTGCGTTTAACAGGGAAGAGGTAAAGACATGAGAGGCCTTACTAAACTTACCGAGTGGCTGAATACCTTCTTCACAGGCATCGGGGGAATAGCGCTGGTGCTCATGACAAGTATAGCCTGCGTCAATATGTTTATGCGGCTCTACGGGACACCGCTCTCCCCAGCCTATGAACTGGTGTCTTACCTGGGGGCAATCACTGTGGCGTTGCCGCTTGGCTATGCACAACTAAAGAAAAGTCACATCGCTGTAGATATTCTGTCAAATCGATTTCCCCCAGGTGTGCGACGAGTCATCGTAGGATTAAACCTGGTCCTGAGTATCGTATTTTTCTCTTTAGCCTCGTTGAAGGTTGCCCAGCATGCGGCGAACTTGTGGCGTACCGGGGAACTCTCCGAAACCACTCGCATGCCCTTTTACCCGTTCGCCTTCGCTGTAGCTTTTTCCTGCGGGCTCCTGGCCTTGACTCTTCTTGTGGACTTGCTTTCCCTGGTCGCCCCATTGCGGGAGGAAAATAAATGACCGGTTTAATAGGAATCATAGCGCTTCTCTTGCTGATGTTTTTATTGGAGATGCCCGTAGGATTTGCCATGGGGATGGTGGGCCTTGGCGGTATATGGTACGTATTATCATCTGAAGCGGCTCTTTCGACGCTCGGGACTGAGATTTGGGAGACGTTTGCCAACTATGGCCTCACCGTTATACCCATGTTCATACTGATGGGGCAGATCTGCTTTTATTCGGGGGTGAATGAAAGTCTTTACAAGACCGCCAATACGTGGATGGGGCGAGTGAGAGGCGGCCTGGCAATGGCCACGGTCATGGCGTGTGCGGGTTTTGCCGCAATATGTGGTTCGAACACTGCCACTGCTGCAACAATGACCTCCGTGGCCCTGCCACAGATGAGAAAATACGGTTACGAGCCCATTCTCAGCACCTCCGCCGTGGCCTGCGGGTCCACCCTTGGAGTGGTCATTCCACCTAGTGTGGTCCTGATGGTTTACGGGATCTATACCGAGCAATCCATCGGAAAACTGTTTCTGGGGCAGCACGATCCCCGGCTTAATCATGACCTTTCTTTTCTGCATCACCATATATGTAATGTGCGTCGTGAAACCTGAATGGGGTCCCCCCGGAGACAGGACCAGCATGGTTGCTAAGATAAAGGCAATTCCCGGCGCGTCGGAGATGATTGTTCTCTTTACCTTGATCATGGGCGGCCTCTATTCAGGCGCCTATACCCCTACCGAGGCCGGCGCTGCAGGGGCGTTTTTTGCTGTAGTCCTGGGGGTGATCAGAAGAAAGCTGAGCTGGAAAGGCTTCATTGCCTCAGTGGTCGATACTTTGAAGATTTCCTGCATGATAATAGTGATTATTGCGGGAGCCGTGATTTTTGGGAGATTCTTAACCATTAGTGGACTCCCTTTTCAAATTACTGAATTTGCAGCCTCGCTCGCTGTTCCGCCCTGGGTGGTAATGGCGGTGATCCTGCTCGTATACGGCGATAGCCGGCTGTCTTATGGACGCTTTGGGGTTTCTGCTGGTGTCGATCCCCATCTTCTTTCCTTTGGCAATGAGCCTGGGTTACGACCCGATCTGGTTCGGTTGTATAATCACCGTGGTGACGACCATGGGAGCCATTACTCCTCCTGTCGGTATCAGTGTTTACGTGGTCGCCGGAATGAACAAAGATATCCCCATGGGAACCATATTCAGCGGCGTGTTGTGGTTCATTCCGGCCTACATCCTGACCATGGTATTAATGATGCTTTATCCCCAAGTCGTATTGTTCCTGCCGTCGCTAGTAAAATAGCAACGGTTGACGGAGGATTTGATGTCGGACAAAGAGATTCTCAAGGGAAAAAAAATTCTGGCAGTGGACGATGAACAGGATGTTCTCTCAGTTATCCGCGAAGAACTGGAGGCGTGTCAGCTTATAACAGCGGGCGACTTTGATTCTGCACGACAACATATGGAGCGTGAACCTTTCGATCTGGTAATCCTGGATATTATGGGGGTCAAGGGATTCGATCTTTTGGATATTGCTCGGGATAAAAGGCTGCCGGCTGTGATGCTGACAGCCCACGCGTTGACGCCGAACAGTTTCCAGAAGTCTATTGACAAAGGTGCCGTGTCTTTCTTGCCGAAAGACGAGCTTTATCGGCTCGAAGAATTGATAATGGAGATTTTGGAGGAAGTGGGAAAAGGGAAAACCCATTGGCATCGGCTAATAGAAAGACTTGG
Organism: uncultured Nitrososphaerota archaeon; assembly: GCA_963722115.1. Taxonomy (GTDB): domain Archaea; phylum Thermoproteota; class Nitrososphaeria; order Nitrososphaerales; family Nitrosopumilaceae; genus Nitrosotalea. The sequence goes on along the minus strand of CAVRLU010000001.1, from coordinate 58,705 downwards.
CCCGAGATTCAAGGAGTTGTGGGGCCAATTGTGGGAAGAGATTAAGTTTCCTCCGGAATCCAAAATAACCTGGTGAAGATTGTCTTGGGCGTGACTTCGATGCATCCCGTTTATGTTCATTGAAGGGATACCCTTCAGTGTTTGGCTGAAGGGGAACTCTCAAAACCGACATTGACCGAAGGAGGTACTTGCGATGAAAAAGTTTAGATCATTCTTTATCCTTTCTGCGACATTCGTTTCTTTTATTTTTGTTCTGGGTGCTCTTTGCTTGGCAGGTCCAGTAGGGGCGGATACGATCACCCTCACTTACGCGAATTTTCCTCCGGCTCCGACTTTCCCATGCATTCAGATGGAGCGATGGGCTAAAGAAGTCAGAGAGCGGACAAAGGGAAAAATAGAGGTCAAGACCTTTCCAGGTGGTACCCTGCTCGCTGCAAAAAACATGTTTGACGGTGTGGTCAAGGGTGTCGCGGATATTGGCTGTCTGGCAACCGCCTATCAACCGGGTAGATTTCTTATGTTTGAAGCGATGGATCTACCGTTTGTGTTCCCCAGCGGCACGGTGGCCAGTGTGGTCATGTGGGATCTCTATGACAAATTCAAACCGGAATCCTTTAACGATGTAAAAGTTCTTACAATGTTCACCTGCGCCACCGCACACATAATGTCCCAGAAGCCCGTACGTAACATGGACGATCTTCAAGGGCTTAAGTTGAGGGCTGCCGGCACAGGAGTGGATATAATGAAGCTACTCGGGGCAGCCCCTGAGGGCATGCCCATGTCCGCAGTCCCCGAGGCTCTTCAGAAAGGAGTTGTCCAAGGCCTTGTAAGTTCTCTTGAGGTCATGAAGGACATGAAGTTTGCCGAATATTGTAAATTCGCAACTTACGCCGATTTGTGGGTTGTCCCATTCGCCGTCGTCATGAACAAAAAGAAATGGGAATCACTTCCGGAGGATGTGAAAAAAATATTTGACGACTTGAGTAAAGAACAGGCTCTCTGGACCGGTAAGTATGTGGACCAACATGCACAAGATGCTATCGAGTGGTCCAAGAAAGAAGAAAAGGTCGAATTCATAACTCTTCCGCAGGAGGAAACGGCCAAGTGGAAGACTAAAGTGGAGCCTCTTACCCAACAATATCTAGACCGTACAAAAGAGAGTAAACTGCCTGGCAAAGAGTTCTTGGAAGAGCTTATGAAGCTTAAAGATAAGTATACCAAAGAATTGAAGAATTAACGAAATAGCCAATGGTTTGGCTATTTCCTGTGAAGAGTGAGCCATGTTCGCCTCACCCTCTCGACAGCAGGGTGAGGCGACACTAGATAGGATTTCACCTCAAAACACGGAACGCTGGGGGGCAGGCGGAGTGTCACGGTCGCGAAGTCAGGTCTTGCCGTTTTTAGCAAAGCATGCATCCCGCGTGCATTACCGGAAATTGCGAGACACTATTACTATGCAAAATAAGCTTCGTACAATATCCTATATCCATGTCGCACCGTCCACCAGTCGTCCCCCGGTTCGATGACTTCCTTGCGTATCCAGCCCTCCTTTCGCCCAGTTGCCCACGTGGAGAGAGCCCACGCCAGAATCAGGATAGGAGGGAAAATGAGAAAAAAGATTGGAATAATAAGCAGCGTAGAACTTTTTGTTACTATGGCATAGGCGGCCAATAGCAGAATAATAAAGCTCAATGGGCCGACAACAATAAACCACACGATCACAGTGGCCGGAGCCAGTGCAGACAGGATTTTCTTGAGGATAGCTCTTAAGAGATTCAAAGGGGGTCTCCGTCGCCAAACTGCTTTGCCGGATGCCGGGCGAATAACAATAAAGGCGGACCAGACGTCCGCCTCAAAAAATTTACCAAATGGCAGATACCTTCAGGCGTTAGATTACAGTGTCACACCCTCCCGGCTATCTTAGTCCCTGTCTTCCTCGTCAAGAGTTCACTACAAGTCCTGCGAGCCCCACCCCTTGGATACTATGAAATCAGCAAATTTCACCACGTCTGCCCCTGCCTTGGTGCTATAGTATAGGTAATATGGTCTCCTAAGTGCATAAGAACTGTCTGCAAGTGTTTCTCTGGATGGCATCACTCCGACTAGCGCCGGGGTTCTCTTGATTTTCAAGACCTTTATTGGAGCTTTTTTGGCTATGGGTGACTCGAAGGCGTCCCGTTGCCTTACAAAACCTATGGAAGCGGGAGTCGTCGAAACCTTGTTCATGATGCTGGGGAATGTAGACAAAGCAATGGATTTGTCTGCAAAAGGCCCTCCGAGAAAATCATCTATCATATAGAGATAAGTGCCGGGGTGCTGGGTGTCATCCTCTATTTTGATAACACTGTCTCTTGTTATTCCATCCAATATTCCAGCATTAAGTGGAGGTGTTGAGATCTCTCCTTTGTTCACGATAAAAATATTTTCTGCACTTCCTTCTGATACTTTACCGTGATAGTTTAGCATGATTGCTTCATCATAACCATCTCTTAGTGCTTCAACTCTTGCAAGTGCAGCATTTGCATAATTTGATGCAGCCTTTGCCTGCATGGGTTGAGATCTAGAATCTATTCTAAGCCAACTTGATACTTTACACCTAGCTCCACGTACCTTTCCGGCACTGGACTCACCAAGATTCCATTCCCAACAAGCTATTGCAACTTCTACTTTATTTGGAGTTGGTGTAAGACCCATCACGCCATGACCATAATATGCAATGGGTCTGATGTAGCACTCTTTCAGTTTGCTTACTTTGACTGTCTTGATTATTCCATCTGAAATTTCTTTTTTTGAATAAGACATTTTCATTGAATACATTTTTGCAGACTTGAATAATCTGTCTACATGTTCTGGTAATCTGAAAATCATTGGACCTCTTGGAGTGGTATAACATCTAATTCCCTCAAATATGGCAGTTGAATAGTGTAATGCATGAGTAAGGACATGGACCTTTGCATTTTTGTATGGCACAAGTTTACCATTCATCCAAATCTTTCCTTGCTCTTTCATACAAAATTAGATAGAGTTTGGTAATTTAAAGAATTAATCAAATCTAAATGAGTTATCATCATTGGAAAGACTCGACTGTCTTTAAATCAAGGAAATACCATGACTTTCCTATGTCTCCACAACCTGTGCTATCATTAATCTCTGTTGCCTTGTTTGTTATTGGTATTGTAGGGAACGGATTTGAGATGAGGAAGATTCGTCTGTCCACAACAGAAGGACAACTTGTTCCCAAGAATGTATTTCTTGACAAGCGTAACTTCAAGTGGTATGTATTGATTGGGATTGCACTAGTATTATGGGCAATCAACGGAGCCTATACATGATCTATATAGATCAACTCTAAATATTTCCTGATCGTATTATACATTAGCGCGTGTTTTGGGTAACGCCGAGCTGATTCTAGATAAAGAGGCTCAAGAACAAACCCACTTTGACATCCTACAGGTATAGGCTTGTAGGGGTCAAATGTTATACAAATTTTGATATACCAAAGATAGAAATTCTAGTAAATTATCCTGATTTTCATATATGGTTTTAAGAAAGACTGGAAAACACAAGCGAAAAGCAGATCAAAGAGCTGCACGCAGAAAAAGAAAAAAGTAAAACCGTCGTTTTAATTTTATAATATAAAAATTATTCCGATGATATTATTTTCAGTTAAACAAATTTTATTTTAGATCTTTCAGCATGAACTGCACGAATTGCTTTTTCTATGCTGTCCCCACTATCCTCAATTATTATTATGATTCTGAGATGTCTCTTCCTGGGCATCCATGTTGAGTATGTTCAAACCTGCCTCACCTATTCTAGAACTTGCCTTTGATGCGACTTGCTGAACACGCCACATTTCATCCCCAATTAAGGTAATGACACCTCTATTGTAAGTTATGGATGCTAATGAATCAAATCCCAAGATGTATCTTTCATTGCGTTTAACATAATCACCATCTAGAAATAATATTCTTGTAAATTCAATATCGTCTTTAGTAAATGGTGACAAGACTACAAACTCACTATATCTTTTATCTTTGTCAAGTGAATGGAATAATCTTTCAGAAGACTCTTTTTCAATTCTAACAATAGCACAATTTTTTTTTCCTGTAACTATTTTAAGTGGATGACCATTTTTTTCACCAAGTTTTCTTTCAATTGTTGTAATCTTTTCAGGCTTGCCCATATCAGTAATTATAATTGGCATTTCTACACCATTTTCCACAATCTCTTTTATTGCAATTGGATCCAGGATTTTCATACCAAACATTCCTGCAATTCTTGCCTCATTATATGAGAGATGAGTAATACTTTCTAGTTCTTCTTTGACAACTCGTGGATCTGCAGATAATACGGCACTATCCTTCTCAAAATCAATTCTAGTATTGTATTTTTTATTAAAAAGAATGCCAAGGTCTGCTGCTGTTCTATCAGACCCTCCTCTCTCATATGTCGTCTCTATTCCCTCTGTTGTCTTTCCGATGAATCCGCCTATTGTCAAGACATCATTTCTTTCTAGCAATTTTTCAACATCATTCATTATCTCTGAAGACTCGGTGGCAAGAAAATTTGCAGATTCTAAATTATTATCCGTGATTATGGGCCATATGTCAAATGTAATAACTTCTGACTTTATTCCAGAACTTTTCAAGACATAATTCATTACATGTGACATTAATACCTCGCCTGAATATGCAAGTAATCTTGCCCTGGTTTCATTGGCAAATTCTCTTTTTTGCAATGTTTCTGTTAAAGTAGCTTCAGCCTTTACTAGAAAAGAGTCGATGATTCTATTACAATCACTTTGAAGCGTCTTGTCTATTAATTCAACAATTTTTTGGTATGGTTTTTTTAAAATGTCGATACCAACTTTCTCTCCTTTTTCTGCCATGCGTCCAATTTCAAGTGCGATATCAGTAAGTGACCTTTGTTTTCCATTGTATATTGTAAGAGGGGCAGAAAATACCGTAATTACTTTAGCATCTTTTTTTAATTCATTTATCCTTCTGATGATTGTTGGAATTAATACACCATCTACACCAACTGCACTTCCACCAAATTTTGAAATAACTAGATTTTCCAAAACTTGGTTACCTCTCCTCAAATCCTTCTATAAAGTATTGGATATTTTCAGGCTCTCGGCTGACATTAATTTTCAACAAAATAACTAGTCCAAGAAATCTCTTATGAGATCTGACGCTCTTTTTGCTCCATCAAAAAGATGTGGATTTCTTTTCTGGTTAATCTTTTCCTTGATTAATTTGTCTAGACGAAAAATATCATCATATTTGTACCCCAACTCCTTTGCATTCTCTTCTTGCTCAAAATGACCCTTTATTGGAATAAATATTCCAGGAGTTCCGTAATATTTTGATTCATCTATGGTGGATTTTCCAGCCAGTGAAATGACCAAGTCTGCTGCAAATACTATTTCGTGCAAATTATTTACAAATCCCAGATTCCTGATATGTGGTAAATCTAAATTAAGAGATGGGCCAGATACGATAACAAGTTCTAAATCAAACTCAATTTTTGGATATACTTCAAGAATTTTTTCTATCAAAAATTTACCGGAATCAGTCCCACCAATACTTACGACAATTGTTTTCTTATGAAAAGCAAACTTTTCTCTTAATTGTTCTCGTGATTGTGATGTTTTACGAACTATTGGTCCAACTCTTACTATATTGCCTTCATCTTTTCCATTCTCAGGCAGGATTACAAGATCACACTTTTTAATTATTTTTTTCATTGACTTGTTCATTTGATTTTCAATTATAGAGCCAATTCCCTTTGCAAATTTTGTTTCAAGTATATCCGTTACCAAAACAGTTTTGATTCTTTTCTCTTGAGCCACTACTAGTGATGCAAAATCTTCATCACTTATGACAAGTTTTGGAGAATAAGTTTCGAGTATTTGAGATGAGATTACTTTACATTCTTTGTAATAGGAATAATATCTAAAAAGCCACTTTAGAGGCTGTTTGAGATTACCATTCTCAATTTGAAAAGGAGGAGGTTTGTATAGATTGTCTACATCAAAGCCATTCTGTGAGATAAGTTGAGGAGCAGTACCCCCACTTACAAATTTTTTTGTTATTCCATCCAAATTCTGAGATATTGCTACATCTCTTGTTGCATGTCCTAATCCTATGGGGCTAGAGAAAAAAACTAGGTCCAACATATCTGCAATCCAGTTAACGTACAATTTCTTTATTTTTATTTTGAATAATTCTCAAAGTTTAAATGCATTTTAAATTGGAGCTTGCTTGGGTTCATAGTCCAGGTCGGTTATGACGTCGCCCTTACACGGCGAAGATCCAGGGTTCAAATCCCTGTGGACCCATCCTTTTTCGGGTACATTTGTGGGACTCTGAAGGTGCTAAAATCTACCAAAACAAAGAGAAATTAGTATTAATTATCCTCTGGCATACCTTGACACGCATGTATTATTTTCATTAGACAAAGATTTCATATATTGCAAGAAAGATGATTTCATATTAAATGAAAATCACTCAATTGTATTCTGCATCTGTTTTAATTCAAGATGGTACCACAAAAATTCTCTGTGATCCTTGGCTACTGGGAGAAGAATATTACGGTTCATGGGGCATGTATCCTATCTATGATTTTAAACCAGAATTATTTGATAATGTTGATTTTATTTACATTAGTCACATACATCCTGATCATTGTAGTGTACGCACTTTGATGAAACTGAATAAAAAAATTCCGGTATTAATTCATAATTTTCCTGAAAAATTTCTAAAATACAAAATTGAAAGTTTAGGCTTCAAAGTAATAGAGTTAGAGCACAATCTACGTGTAAAACTAAAGGATAATCTTCATATCAACATATTAGCTGCAGATAACTGTAATCCAGAAATTTGTGGTAAACTAATGGGATGTCCTTTACTTGAAACAAAGTTTGGCACTACGCAAATAGATACCATGTCTGTTATTGATGATGGGAAGGAAGTGATTGTGAATACAAATGATTGTCCTTATCAAATCGGGTTAGCTGCAGCAAATATTGTGAAAGCACAATATCCATCAGTTGATGTACTATTAGTAGGATATGTCAAAGCGTCATCATATCCTCAATGTTTTGATTTAGATGAAAATGAAAAACGAAAAGAGGCAGAAACAAAACAAATCAATAAACTTGAAACCTCAAAAAATTACATTACTCTTTTGAAACCGAAATATTATATTCCATTTGCTGGAAGATACACGCTGACAGGGAAAAATTTTGAACTTAATGCCTATCGGGGAGAACCAGAACTTGAGTATGCATATGACTGGTTGTATAGAAACATTCCTCAAGAAACTCATAAGGGAATAATCCTCAATCATGATGATTATCTTGATGTCACAACTGGATCCACTTCAAACCAATACGTGAGAATTGATCCCAATAAAAAGAAGGAATATGAAGAAAAAATTCTATCACACATAAAATATGATTATGAAAACGAATCTTATCCATCTTTAGACGATATCGTTAATATGATTCCGCAATCTTATGATAACTTTGAAAAATGCAGGAAAAAAATAGGATGGACTTCTAATACTGTAATTTTGTTACCTCTACCTCAGGAAAAAACGGCGGTCATATCATGTAATGGTAACGGGTTTGAGATTAAACCCTCTGAAATCATTAGTGGTTATAATCAATACCTTACGATATCGGCAGATAGCAGATTGTTACGATGGCTTCTTCAAGGTCCAAGGAAAGCTCATTGGAGTCTTGCTGATATAGGATGTCACATTAGATACAAAAGAGTTCCAAACGTATACGAAAGAGCTTTGTATTATTGTTGGAATTTCTTTTATTCTAATAAATATGATTAGACACTAACTTGAGTCTATTTTTTTTAAATCTAAAATCCTCTAAGGCCCACTGGTCTGCATAATTCTGGATGTCTCCTAAGGTAAGAAATTTTTTCTAGCATTGATTGTTTGTCTTGTGGAAAAGTTCCGCCTATTGGATACGCATTTGAACCGTGATTTGCACGAAACACTACTTGTGTTTTGGGCTCCATTTTTGCTATCAAAAGTTCCAGCTCATCTAGGGCTTCTGAATCGTCAATTGGCAAGAACGGTTCTTTGAATTTTGTTAAAAATTCATCCCGGATGCCATCTTCCAAATGTAGAGTCAGAGCACCAACATAGTTGGGGGCAGATGCACTCAAAACTTTGGCAGTCTCTTCTATATGATTTCTTGAGTAAGTCTTTCCACCTAGGCCTAAAATGACCATGCATGATATGGCATATCCTGCATCCTTTGCCTTTTGACATGATTTTATGATTGTCTGACCTGTAGCTCCCTTGGTAACTTTTTTGAGGATTATGTCTGAACCACTTTCTATCCCGATGTAAAACATTGTCAGTCCTGCATCGTACAATTTTTTGAGATCCTCTGGAGATTTTTTTAGAATGTTTTGTGGCATGGCATAGCATGATATACGTTCATAATCTGGAAATTTTTCTCGTATATAGTTTAGAATCTGAACCATTCTATCCATTGGCAAGTTTAGTGCATCGCCATCTGCAAGAAATATCCTTTTACTGTTTGGCATGTGCTTTGAGGCAAGATCAATCTCGGCCTTGATTTCCTCCCAAGGTCTTTCGGAATATTCCTTTGAGCGATACATGTTACAGTATGAACACTTGTTAAATGAGCAGCCCAGCGTAACCTGAAAAATTAATGATCTGGCTTCAGACGGAGGCCTGTAAAGAGGATAATCATAATCAAACATTATTCTAATCTACCTTCGTTGTATCTTATCAGTTATTCGATCTGTACTGCTGCAAAAATGCCTTTGGATTTTATATTGATTCTATAATACTTGTCCTTTGATTCCAGAGCAGTAGAAGATAAAAGATCTATTAATTAACTGATAATACACAAACATACATGCCTGGAGATCCATATGCCAAACGCCTGCTGTGGTTTGTATTTATGGGATCAAGAGGCGGATTAAACAGGATTCGCCTTATTTCTCATGTACGAAATAAACCTCTCAATGCAAACCAGCTTGCAAAGGAGATGAATCTTGATTACAAGGCAATACAACACCATGTGGGAGTACTTGAAAAGAACAATCTGATAACTCGCGTGGGTGACAAGTACGGTGCAACATTTTTCATATCTACATTTCTTGAGGTAAATTTGGATGTCTTTGATGAAATTGTAAGCAAATTGGAAAAAAGTACATAAGTAAAGTGGAGATAGTGTTTTTCAAATGGAACCAATAATGACTGCAGGTACAATTGTATCTGGAGCCAACCTGATAGCGCTTGGTGCACTAATTGGGGTTTTTGCCAAGATGTATTCAAGAACAAAGGCGCAATTGCCTCTGGGCATGATATTTTTTGCAGGCCTGTTGTTTTTGCATAACGTGATTGGAGTCTATGCATACTTTACAATGATGGAACTCTATGCAGCCGCACTGTTGCCGTATTTACTGGCAGTGCATGTTGCAGAGCTTGCAGGCATACTGGTATTGTTGAGAATAACACTGCAATAGATTTGATTTATTTGTACGATTGACAAAACCAGTCTGTGAAGCAGCAATACAAAGAATATCTAAGACTTAACAAGAATATTCTTCTGGGATTTCTTGCATCAATTGTTGTTTCGGCAATTTTTGCACAAATGTTTTCCAACCAACAAAATTATGTCAATGCCACTTTGACTCTATGCGTTGATTATATTGTGTATTTTTCTACTTTTGGAGGACTCTTTTATTTTGATAACAAGAAAAAATATCTTTTAAAAACAGGAGAGGTAGACAAGGCAGGTCTTAGAAGAGATCTGATAAAAGTAATATCTTCTCTTGGAATAGGTGAAGTAGTTTATACAATTTGTAGGTGGTCACTCCAATATTATCTACTTACAAATTCCTATCAGGCCTATGCTGCATCATTGATATCACAATCAGCGTCTACTGTAATCTACATGATTACCGTAAACCTAAGTGTAAAATTTATGAGGCTGTACAAAGATGGTCCTTAGCATATTTGTTGACGGCTCGGGAGGTACAAACTCTGGCTTTGGGTTTTTTATCAAAGAGACAGGAGAATCATTCTACGAAAAAAAATCTGGCATAACAAACAACCAAGCAGAATACATGGCAATAATTTCTGTTCTGAAAAAATTTACAGGTAAGACTGATGAAATTGTCATATATAGTGACTCCAAAAATACTGTTTCACAATTAAACCATGAATATGCTATCAACAATGAACAACTGAGAAATCTTGCCCGGGAAGCGTGGGAACTAATCCCTGGATTTGCAAATCTAAAGATAAAATGGATTCCAAGAAATGAAAATCTAGCTGGAAAAATGCTTGGCAGCTAAAGTACTAATCTATTGAGATCAAATAATTCTCTTGGATAAACTTATTATACAAATCCATACGAGTCGATCTCATTAAATGAGCGAGTCAATTTTTCTGTCTCCAAAATCTATTGCTATAGTCGGAGACTTCAGATAAAGAAGGAAGTGTAGGGCGCGCAATTACATCCAATATATTGAAGGGTTATACTGGAAAGATTCTTCCAATTAGCCCAACAAGAGAAACAGTATTTGATAAAAAAGCATACAAAAGTGTTCTAGATGTTCAAGAAGACATTGATCTTGCAGTTATAGTTACAAAAAATGACATAGTTCCATCAGTACTTGAGGAATGTGGCAAAAAGGGAATCAAGGGAGCAATTGTAATAACAGCTGGCTTCAAAGAAGTAAATGAAGAGGGAGCAAAACTTGAGAGAAAGCTTGCTGAAATTGCAAAACAATACAATATCAAAATTATAGGACCTAATTGTCTTGGGGTGATGAACCTGGCACCGCAGACAATGATGAATTCCACTTTTCTTAAAGTAACTCCAAAATCTGGCGGAATTGCACTAGTATCTCAGAGTGGTGCAATATGTGCAGCACTTGTAGAAGATGCCAGTGCTCAAGGAATAGGATTTTCTTCTGTAATTAGCATGGGAAACAAGGTCGACCTCAATGAAGTTGATATTCTAAAAATGCTTGCCGAGCATGAACAAACCAAAGTCATTGTAATGTATCTTGAGGATATGACTAATGGCAGAGAATTTTTGAAAATATGTAAACAGATTACCAGATTAAACCAACTAAAAAAACCTGTACTGGTTCTAAAATCAGGCCGAAGTCCAGAGGGTGCAAAAGCAGCCATGTCTCATACCGGTGCACTTATGGGTTCTGATGAAATCTATGATGCGTTACTAACACAATCTGGTGCAATTAGGGTTGACACCATGGAAGAATTATTTGATTATGCTGTAGCCTTCTCAAAGCAGCCATTGCCTTTGAAAGGAGATCTGGTAATAGTGTCAAATGCAGGAGGACCAGCAATAATTTCTACTGATGCTTGCTCGAAGATGGGAATCAAGATGGCAAACATTGAAGACATAAGACCACAAATTAATGCAGTTATTCCTCCATGGGGAACTTCTAGAAATCCTGTAGATATTGTAGGAGATGCTGATTTCAATAGATTTGATCATGTACTAAATCTCGTACTTGCTCATCCAAATGTTGGATCAGTTATAGCAATGTGTACGCCATCTGCAACACTTGATTACAACAAGCTTGCTGAAGTCATTGTTACTGTATCAAAAAAATACAACAAGACAATTCTTGCAAGTTTAATGGGTCTTGATGAAGGAATACAGAATAAAGAAATTCTGGCAGAAGGTGGAATCCCGCATTATAGTTATGCAGAGAAGGCAATAAGAGCACTCAAGGCAATGCTGAGATTTTCTCAATGGTCACAAACACAAGAAGGCAAGATACAGCAGTTCAAAGTAAACAAGAAAAAGGTAGAACAAATCTTTTCCAAGGTAAAATCTGAGGGAAGAAAGAACCTGTTAGAAGAGGAAGGACAAGAAGTTTTGAAAGCGTACGGTTTTCCAGTTCCAAAAAGCATTCTTGCCACAAAAGAGAGAGAAGCAACAGCTGCAGCAAAAAAAATTGGATATCCAGTTGTCATGAAAATAGCTTCACCACAAATTATTCACAAGTCTGATGCAGGTGGAGTTAAGGTGGGATTAAAAACTCCACAAGAAGTCAAAAAAGCCTTTAAGGAAATAATAAAAAACGCAAAGAAATACGACAAGAAAGCCATCATCAAGGGTGTATTGGTCCAAGAGATGGTAAAGGGTGGAAAGGAGACTATTGTAGGCTCAAAACAAGAACCAGGATTTGGATCTGTAGTTATGTTTGGAATGGGAGGAATTTATGTCGAAGTGCTAAAAGATGTCACATTCCGAGTTGCACCTGTTACAGACTCTGAGGCAGATGAAATGATATCATCAATTAAGACAAACAAGCTGTTGCAAGGTGTACGAGGAGAAAAACCATCTGATGTCAAAAAACTTTCAGACTGTATACAACGAATTTCCCAACTAGTGACTGATTTCCAAGAAATCAAAGAACTTGACATGAATCCAGTTCTTGTATTTGAAAAGGGTAAGGGCTGCAAAGTCGTTGATGTGAGAATTGGACTTGCTTAAAGACTCACAAATTTGTTATAATATTTATATTACTTCTAAAGGCTATAGCAGATATGCCAATTAGGACAGCTTCTGAGTATATCCAAAGTCTCAGAGGCCGTAACATGAAGGTTTACCTTTTTGGAGAACTTGTAAAAGAACCTGTAGATCATCCAATGATTCGACCTTCAATAAATGCAGTAGCAGAGACATATGATCTTGCAGAAAAGGAAAGCGAGGTTGCAACTGCAAAATCATCTATAACAGGTTTGCAAGTTAACAGATTCTTACATATTGCAGAAAGTGCAGATGATCTAGTAAACCAAAATAAGATGCAACGAAAACTTGGACAACTTACTGGAACATGTTTCCAAAGATGTGTGGGAATGGATGCATTAAATTCGTTATATTCTGTTACTTATGAAATTGATGAAAAATTCAAGACCGATTATCATAAGCGACTCATCGAATTTATTAAAATGATTCAGAAAGAGAATTTTGTCATAGGTGGTGCCATGACAGATCCAAAAGGAGACCGAAGTAAAATGCCACATGAACAAGAAGATCCAGATGTATTTTTACATGTAGTAGAAAAAAATGACAAGGGAATATTTGTTACAGGAGCAAAGGCTCACCAGACTGGTTGTATAAACTCACATTGGATAATAGTAATGCCAACAATGAGACTACAAGAGAAAGACAAAGACTATGCTATAGTGGGTGCGATGCCTGCTGATACACCTGGAATTTCATACATCTATGGTCGTCAGTCATGTGATACAAGAAGTATGGAGGAAGGAGATATTGATGCAGGAAACTCAAAATTTGCAGGCCAAGAGGCACTGATGATTTTTGATAAAGTTTTCATTCCATGGGATAAGGTGTTTATGTTTGGCGAATACGAATTTGCTGCAATGCTTGTAGAGAGATTCACATGTTATCATAGAAGAAGCTATGTATGCAAGACAGGCTTGGGTGATGTTCTAATTGGTGCAGCTGCCGCAATTGCCGATTACAATGGAGTGCCTAATGTTTCTCACATTAAAGATAAGCTGAATAGAAATGACTCATCTCAATGAGACGATATATGCATCTGGCATAGCTTCTTCATTTCAAGCTCATCAAACAAAATCTGGTGTATGGTTAAATGATGATATGTTGGCAAATGTTACCAAGCACAATGTAACTAGATTTCCATATGAAATTGGTAGACTTGCACAGGATATTGCTGGTGGTCTAGTCGTTACACTTCCATCTGAGAAAGATCTGAAAAATCCAATTACAGGTCCAATGCTAAAGAAGTATCTAAAAGGACGCAAGGGCGTTGATGTTGAAGATAGAGTCAGAATCCTAAGACTCATAGAAAACATGACCTTGGGAAGAAATGCAGTAGGATATCTTACTGAATCAATGCATGGTGCTGGTTCACCACAAGCTCAAAGAATTAACATCGCACGTCAAATGCAGCTTGGATACAAGAAAAAACTTGCTAAAAATCTTGCAAGCGTTAAAGAAAATACAGAATCAGAGCCTGAACAATCTGATTACTTTCAACGTGTATTCAAGATGAGAAAATAGTAAAAATTTATTTAATCTTGTTTTTTACCTGAATCTTTATCTTCTGTATTCTGAGTTTTTCCAAGTTCGTCTGATTTACTTTCAAATTCATTTGAATCCTTTGTTATGTACGGATGATCATTTGACAAATTTTTCATATCAGACTTTGTCAACTCGTTTGAATCCTTTGTTTGATCTGGATTATCATCAGACAAATTTTCTATGCTAGACTTTGGTTTTCCAAATTGTTTTACTAACATTATTCCAACAATGACAGCTATTATGATGTAATTTATTGGAGGAGTAAGTATCCTTGTAACATAACCTATCTGAGGAATGACATATTCTACTTTTCCAATGTAATCGTCCTTTGTTATTGGAAAGTCAGTTCCTGGTATTGACCCTGGATTGGCATCTCCTTTTGTTCTAATCACCAAAGGATCTTTGTTTAGTATCTCTGCAACTCTATGAACTATTACCTTATCATGCCCGTTTGGCCTATTGAATACTATGATATCTCCAACTTTTAACTGATCAAAATTTACATGTCCTTGAACCACGATTACATCAAAGATGTTAAGATTTGGTATCATGCTTCCACTTGAGACTACATAAAATGGATTTTCTGTTCCAAAGGCTACTCGAAGACCAATCCAAATTATTGCAATACCTACTGCTACAATTATGATGTCCTTTACAATGCCTGATTTAAGAGAAAGTTTACTCAATTGTTTCTAGTCCTCTAAAATCGTAAGATAAATCTTGCTTAACAATGATACTTTATTTTAGTTTGTTACCGCAACTTTCACAGAATTTTGAGCCTTGGCTATTTGTATAACTACACTTGATACATTTTAAATTATTTTCACCAAGTGAGCCTCCAAGTAATACAATCTCACCAATTTTTCTTATTTCATCCCACTTTATTGTGACATCTGTTCCATCATTTTTTGTTACAACTAGAACTATGCTTGATTGATCTGGTTGAATGCCCATCTCTTTTACCACTCCAACCTTTCTTGCTTCAGTATCATAAACTCCAAGACCTGTAATTGAGCTAAATGTCTTTACACTAGAAGTTTTAGGCTGATTTTGTAATTCAAAATTCTGAGCAGGGGGCGGTGTTGCAACACTAGTATTAGTAACAGGTATTGCAGCTCCAACTGAAGCAGCTTCATCAGGTTTACTGAAATTTCTATATTCTGCAAGAATTGATCCGCAAGTAGTACAGATGTATTGTCCTTTTTCTAATAGAACAAGATTTTCTGCTACTGTCTCGTTAGGATTTTCATATTCTATTTTTGGACTACCTTCGTATTCCTTCTCACATGTATTGCAATAATACTTTGAAATTTTTTCTGAATCTAGACGACCAATTGGAGCAAGAAACAAGTCTGGTCCTCCAAGGTTGCCTTTTCTTTGCTGATCATCATTTACTGTTGCCATGATAAAGCCTCCGGATCCTCTTAATTTTTTTAATCGAAGTTCATTACTCATGCTTTAACCTACAAGATGTCAGATAATTATGTATATCATTTTGATGGGTCAAATCTATACTACGTATCAGAGCAAGAGATTATACAATTTTTAAAAATTATCTATTTTTTTTCAATAATTTGGAAAGAGTTATTAGAGCCAGAAGGCTATATTAAACAAAAATAGACGGAAATAGGTAATCAAACTTTTCTCTGTCGTTTCAATAAAAAGATGATGAATAAATTTGACAAAATTTGAAGAACTAGGACTAAAGGATACAATACTTACTGCACTTAATGAAATGGGTTTCAAAGAGCCATTTCCTATTCAAGCAGGAGCAATTCCAGTACTTCTTTCAGGTCAAGATGTTATAGGTCAAGCACATACCGGAACAGGTAAGACAGCAGCTTTCTCTCTTCCTATAATACAAAATATTATTCCTAAAGGTGGAATACAAGCGCTCATTATAGCTCCTACAAGAGAGCTCGCTGTACAGATATCAGCTGAAATTGTAAAATTTTCAAGGCATACTGGAATTCGAAGTGTAACTATCTATGGTGGTCAAAGCATGAATGTGCAACTAGATGAACTTCATAGGGGAGTAGAAATTGTAGTTGCTACACCGGGACGTCTTATTGATCATATCAAACGTGGATCAATAAAATTACAGAAAGTAAAGTGGGTTGTACTTGATGAAGCAGATACAATGCTTGACATGGGATTTATTGAAGATATTAAATTCATCTTGGATCTAGTTCCAGAAGATCATGTAAATGCCTTATTCTCAGCTACAATGCCAGCTGCAATATTGATGTTGGCAGAAAAGTATATGAGAAATCCACAAAAAATATTCATAGATTCAGATGATCTAAGTGGAGAGGGAATAGAACAAGCATTTCTTGTAATAAAAGATAGAGAAAAAACAGATTACTTGTTTAAATTTATTAAAGAAACTGGAGCAGGGCAGGCAATAGTTTTCTGTTCTACAAAAGATAGAACAAGAAGAGTTGCTCATGAACTAGAGCAAGGAAGATTCAATGTAGTCTCAATTCAAGGAGACATGTCCCAATTTCGAAGAGATAAAGCAATGTACATGTTTAAAAAAGGCAAAGCAGACATTTTGGTGGCTACTGACGTAGCAGCTAGAGGTATAGATGTCCCAAAAGTTGCACTAGTGATAAACTATGATGTTCCAAATCAAGACATGGTATATTTCCATAGAATTGGAAGAACTGCACGCGCAGGAGAAAAAGGCAGAGCAATCACTTTAGTGTCTTATTCTTCGATTGGTGATTTCAAGGCAATATCACGTCAAACTAAGGTTCAGATGATAGATCTAAACAAAGAGCTAGGAATTGAGGTTAACATCCCAGATCCGCTAAAGAGGGAAGTAAGTCACAGAAGAGGTTTCGGTAGATCCGGCGGTGGTGGCTATGGAAGATCTGGTGGAGGTTACGGTAGATCCGGCGGTGGTGGCTATGGAAGAAGCGATGATCGACGAGATGATAGAAGGGGCGATCGTAGAAGAACTGACGATAAGAAATATTATGGTTTAAGAAGTCGCTGGTAAGAAACCGTTCAATATATTTAGGGATTCAGAATTTTATAATGTATGGATAAAGCAAAACCAGTAGATTCGAAGAACTGGGAAAAAGAAGTCATGGCTTCTTCGATTCCCGTGTTTGTAGATTTTTGGGCTGAATGGTGTGGCCCATGCAGGATGGTAAGTCCTGTAATAGAAGAGCTAGCAAATGAATATGCAGGAAAGATCAACTTTGTGAAGGTCAACGTTGATGAAAACAACGAGCTTGCATCAAAGTACAATGTCTTTAGTATACCCACCCTTGCATTATTCAGTAAGGGTCAGATTGTAGCACAACAGGTAGGTGCTGCATCGAAGGGATCCTATAAAAATATGATAGATAATGCTCTATCAAAAATCTAAATTTTATCTTCTTTTTTCAATCTAAAATAATTAATACGGGTCAGGGAAACAGTCCACATGTCATTTGGAGATATCGATACTCTAAACCTTCTATTTGATAAACTACAAAATCTACTAAATGATACCCAAGGGTACTATGAATCATTTCTTGATGCTAACACAATGTATAAACAAGGAAAGTTAACTGACAAGGAATTTTTTGAAAAGCTAGGCGATTATGTAGTATCATATTCTTCATTAGAATTTCTATCTGTCAAAGTAATCTTTGAACTTAAAAAATCTCTTGACAAGATATCAAGTGGCCGTACTTCTGGTTCAACAATGGCAAGTCCAATGCCTCCAGGTATGGGACAGCAAGCATCACAAGTGACAGCAGCTACTTTACCAGGACTTGGTCAGCCTCCATCTATTATCTCGGCTTCTGCAGCTTTCTCAACACCTGGTGAACTTCCACGACCCGACCCTGCACTAATGCCGAAACAAAGTTCATCCGGTGGTCCTGCATGCAATTCTTGTGGGTCTGCTGTAAAAGTTAATGCAAAATTTTGTCCCAAATGTGGAAATAAAATTTAGTAACAAAAGAAAAATTTTACTAGAACTAATCTTGATTTGCACCGCATTCAGTACAGAACTTGGCAACCAATGATAATTTTGAGCCGCACTCTGAACAGAATTTTGAGTTTGAATCAGTCTGAGTATTTACACTACCATAAAGACCACCGATGGATTTCATAGCTCCTGTTGGTACGAATTTATCATCATCTACTAAAGGAGTTGGAGCAAAATCTTTCTCTTCTACAAAATTCATAATTCTAGGCATCTGCTGACCTAGATTTTTTGGATCAGGTACCATATCACCTAACCACAATGCAAATCTGGTTAATGTGAGCTCAGGTGTGGAAAAAGTCAATGTATGACTTGACATATAATCATCAGCTGCTGTCTTACCGTTGAATACTTTCATCAACTGCACTAATTGGAATAGATGTATATTGTTTTTTATTTTATTTGTGGACAACCATTACAACCAGTAATGATAGCACCTGCAAAGTTAGCTCCTTTGATATTTGTACCTTTGAGATTGGCACCTGAGAGATCAGCACCTGAGAGAACAACACCATTGAGATTAGCACCCGCCAAGTTTGCTCCTTTCAAATTCGCCCCTTGGAGTATGGCTCCAGACAAGTCTGCATCTTGGAGATTGGCATTGGAAAGATCAATTCCTTGCATGTTAGCTCCAGACAAATTGGTCTCTTGCAGATTAACACCTGATAGACTAATGTTTTGTATATTGATGCCTGAAAGATTTGCACCTTTCAGGTTTGAAGTTGATAATACTGTGATAGTAGTCTGACCTGATGTACTAGCATAAAAGTTGGGGGCACCAGAATATGATGCAGAGATATGATGTGAACCTACAGACAGTAAAGATGTGTTAAAGGTAGACTGACCTCCAAAAATTGTAACTGGGTTTCCTGTTACTGTACCGTCAATGTAGAATTGTACTGTACCACCGTCGGGTGTAGGTGATATTGTTGCGGTAAATGTTACCAACAGACCAGATATCGTAGATGAAGAACTTGACGTTATTGATGTAGTTGTTGGTAATACTGGAGGTGTAAATGTTATCAAGGGACTAGATGATGGTATAGATGAAGAACTTGATGGTATTGTAGTTGTAGTTACATTGTTTGACATTGGTTTTAAACATGGAATTAAGATCGCCCAACCATGAGGAACTTCACCAACATAGCACTGGTATTTGCCTGATGGATCATAGAGATTTGTTACATATTTCCAGTTTTCATCAGCAGAAGACGGTATGAAAAATCCAGGAGACGATATGAAAAATCCAGAAGCAATATTTGAAACGACAATTATCATTACAGCCAAAAAAATCAATTTGAAAAGTAATGATTTTTTCTTGTCAAACTGTCTGACAACAAGTATGAATAAAAATACAATTGCAAATGACATGAATCTTTCTGCCATTTCTCCTCTGACTATTACTGACCAAAACAATGTAGCAGTTATGCAATATAAAACAAAAATTTCAAATTTCAATCCATTTCTAACAGAATTTAATAAAATAAATGCAATTACCCCAATGGGTATAAGATACATCCACTCTCCAGAATATTGGAAAATATTGTAATAGAAGACCTTGATTGTACTTGTGGAAAATAACTGAATTGTTGATCTGACAATATCTGTACTAACCTGAACAATAGGAGACTTGAATTGTTGAGAATAACTAGTGTATAGAATTAATGTTTGTAATAATAGTAGAATTGTTGGTATCGTATAGCTAAATATTGTAATTATTTCTTTCCTGTTTTTCCTAATCTCACGAATTATGACATAAATTAATGCAGGAAGAAAAACAATTGAAAATGCAGAAGACAGAAATGACGCGGAACAGAAAAATGCATAGAGATATTTCTTTTTCTTGGACTGTTTTTGATACTCTTCATATCTAAACAATAACAATAATGTAAATAACATTGTGAATATGTTCAAAAACCACTGGATGCTTGAGATGTTTGAATAAATTTCATTCATACCTGGAGCTACTATTATGAATAAAGAACAAAGAGCTCGCAACACATCATTTTTTATTATAAACCGGAATTGCTTGGCAGAAAAAAATAATGCGCAAAGTGTTGCAATAATTATTGCGGCCACGTTCATTGCTAGATTGACATTGGCAATACCGAACAAGTATAGAGAAAAAATTGTTACGAGTCTTGGAATAAAATGCAAGTAATAGTTGTAAACAATAAAAATACTTCCCCATGAATACTGGATGGCTTCTCTCAATAGGACATCCACGTCTTCAACCCTGCCGGGCTGAAGCAACACGAAGATTGATTTTCTAAGAATGAAAAGTATTATGCCTGACAAGAATAAAACAGGTAAAAACCATCTTGATTCTACATTCTCAGAAAAAATTGTGCGCATTTTACTATTCAAATTAACTGAGTTCTGATAGATCCTCCCTTAAGCTTATCGGACATTCTATGAAAATTTTCAAATTTTTTATTTTTTGAAATAAATGTAGAAAAATGGTGTCAGAATGTAAACCAATTTGCACCGACAGATAAGGTGGACCGAGGGGGATTTGAACCCCCGACATCCGCGTTGCGAACGCGGCATCACTACCCCTAGACTACCGGCCCTTTTGTTATCAAGAATAGTATCTGCTTTTATTCATTTACTCAAAGAATAATACTGGGTTTTCAAGCAAAATTCTTGATGACTGTTGATACGGTAATTACAGGATCACATGTTATTCTTCAAAATGGAATGGTTGACAAAAACATTGTAATCGATGAAGGAAAAATTGTTGCTTTGACAAATGATATTCCACAATGTGATGTTAAAATAAAAGGAGATGGCCTTGTTTCTCTTCCAGGAGTAATTGATCCTCATGTACATTATGGAGTCTATTCTCCAATTGATGAAGCTGCCACAACTGAATCAAAAGTTGCTGCAATAGGTGGAGTAACTACAATGATGAGGATGCTCAGGCTAAGCGGTTCATACAAGAAGAATCTAGAATCTCATCTTTCTGCAAGCTCAAAAGCTCATTATGTTGATTATTCTATTCATGCATCCATACTTCATAAGAACCAGATTGATGAAATGGAATTTTGTAAAAGCAAAGGGATCACCTCATTTAAGATATACATGAATCTTGGAGATGAAGTAGGTCATGTCTATATGGATATGCAACCTGGGGAAAAATCTCTTAGGGAAGAAAGAGTGGAGATGACAAAGGAGATGGTTGAAAAAATAATTGCTAACGCGGCCTCTCTAAATTGTACAGTTCTTGTTCATGCAGAAGATTATCAAATGTGTTCTTGTGGAATCAAGACTGCAAAAGAGAAAAAAATGGATGGATTAGCAGCATGGTCGCAAAGTAGACCTGTCGAATCCGAAGTCAAGTCGATCAAGACCGCATCTGAATTTGCAAGAAAATATGGTTGTTCCATCTATTTTGTACATATTGGATCAAAAGCAGCTATTGATACAATCTCTGAAGAAAAGAAAAATGGAACAAAAATACACATCGAAACATGTCCACATTATCTTACATTATCACATGAATCTCAACAAGGTTACCTTGCTAAAGTCATGCCACCCATACGTTCTTCTCAGGACATAGAATATGTGTGGAAGGAAATACAAAGTAGCAGAATAGATTCTGTAGGGACTGACCATGTTGCAAACCGTCTAAAACTAAAAGTTGGTGGAGAAACTGTATGGGATGCTCTTGCTGGATTTCCAGGGATTGGTACTATGATACCTATTCTATTAAGTGAAGGAGTTAACAAAGGGAAAATTAATCTTCAACAGTTATCAAATATGACCAGCCTGAATACCGCACGAATATTTGGTATGTATCCAAAAAAAGGAATCATCCAAAAAGGTTCTGACGCAGACATAGTTTTAATAGATCTAAAAAAGGAAGCTAAAGTTTCTGCCCATATTCTTGATGGTTTTTCTGATTATAATGTCTATGAGGGCTGGAATCTAAAAGGGTGGCCAGTAAAGACTATGGTGAGAGGAAATATCGTAGCTGAAGATTTCAAAATGATTGAAAAACCAGGCTATGGCAAATTTGTTTCAAGACCTGTATCATCGTAGAACTTCATATTTGCCATTTTCTTTTGCTTTGTAAATTATATCTGGTTTTGGAAATATTCCAACTTCAATTACTCCTGGAATCTCTATTATTTTTGTTGCAAGTTTCTTTGGATTTGATATTTCACCAAAGTCACAATCTAGTATGATATTTCCATTTTCAGTTACAAAGGGATAACCACGTTCTAGTAATCTGATATGTGGGGTTCCTCCATATTTTTGAATTTGAATTGCAGCAGTGTTTCTCGCAAAAGGATGAACCTCTACAGGCACACTTCGTTTTAGTTTCTTTACAAACTTTGATTCATCTGCAATTATCACTACTTTTTTTGCCATGCTTATCAAAATCTTTTCTCGTAAAAGAGCTCCCCCTCCACCTTTTATCATATTTCCTTTAGTATCTATTTGATCTGCACCATCAAAAACTAAATCAATATGATCTATTTGGTCTGCTTCTATTATTGGGATTCCTCCCTTTTCAGCTTCCATTTTAATTTGTAGCGATGTTGGTATTGCTTTGACCGAGAATTTATTTTTTTTAATATATGGTGATAGCAATCTCACTATGGCAGTTGCAGCTCTTCCACTTCCAAGTCCTACAATATAATTTGCTTTTACCATCTTTAAGGCCTGATGTGATAATGCCTCAATGGCATCATCTGCTGTCACTTATTCTACCTCTACTTGCTCAAGTTTTGATAATGCTTTCATTATTTCGCTTTTTATTTTATCTAAATCCTTGTCATCGTCTTCCAATTTCTCTTCTTCAGGTATCTTGATTGCTACTGGAAGCTGAATTTTCTTTTCTGGTTCTTGTGGTATAACTTCAGGTTTTGGTAATTCTAGAATTTTTTCTTTTATTTCCTGAATATTTGCTTGTGGTATCAAGACTGGTTCTTGAATAACTTCTAGTTCTATCAATTTCTCTGGAATTTGTGGTTCTATCTGAGTAGCAGACCTGATAAGTTCTGCGGGGAATTGTGGAACCTTGTTTGTTATCTCTGTTAAAGTACTAAGTTCAACCATTCTATGCTTTTCATATGTTGGAACCTCGATAGGAGGTAACCACTCCTGTGTTTTCTCTTCTTGAATCTCTGATATCATTGTTTGAGTTTCTATTTCGTTTTGAATCTGTACTTTTTGTTTTTGGACTTCGATATTTTCTCTTTGACTTTCTAATTTGGGTTCAATCTTCTTAGTTTGAAGTTTCTCTAATACTTCAATTGGTTTTTCTACTTGTTTTGTTTGAGTAATTGTATTAACTGTAATCTTTGCAGAAATTTCGTGTAGTCTCTGATCTAATTGTGAAAGTCTGTTGTCCATTAATGATATCAAACTATCGCCTACTGGACCAAAATCAGGATACTTGCTTGCTAATTCTAGTTTTTCAATCTTGGAAATAACAATTCCAATCTGATGTTGATATCGAAGTAAAAGTTTGTCTTTCTGAATCTTTGAGACTTCTGATTCTTGTTGATGAAGTCTTGCAATAGTTTTTGATAGTATTTCTTTTTCCATTCTAAGTGAATGTAATTGATTTGTAATGGCAGAATTGATAGTAGGAGTTTGTTTGGTGCGTTTTATCTTTGGAACCTTGTCAAGTGCTACTGCAGTGCAGGCACCTGCAACAGAGCTAAAAATTAGCGCTATTTCTTCCATTTACGTATACCATTTGATCCAGTTGTATTTTCTTATTTTAGCCTCTGGATAACCACAACTGCCACATCTTTTGTGTCTTACATGATAGGAATTCTTTCCACATCTTCTACACCTGATATGTACGTGCTTTCTTGTGTAGCCTCCCATTGAGGTAGTACCCTTAGTCATAATACGCTCACTTTGGTGGAGGAGATATGATAACTACGTTGTCTCCTCGGACAACAATGGTTCCAAGACTCTTTGTCTCTCCTTCAGAAGGGATCTCTTCTGAAGATTCAAGTAGCAGGTTCATGTGTTGGTCAAAACCATGAAGATTACCTCTTATCACTTTACCACCTTTCAGCTTGATAAGGACAACCTTGTTTAGGCTTTCATCAAGTACTTTTACTGCCATATCTACTGACATCTATTTCACTTATTACACACTCTATAGAGGGTATATATTAAAATTTCATTGGTGTAATTTTCGACCTGTTCCAGTAAGGCAAGTTTGACTCTCTTTTACAATATTTGAGATTATTTCACCTAAAATGATTTTTCCATCTTTTACAGTAGCTTTGGTCGGATCTCCCCAAACACCATTTTCTGTTACTGAAATAAATGACTTGTTTGCTCTTTTGTTTAGTAAATTCAATTTCTTCTTTGACAAGTTGTCCGGAATCAGCCCCTTTTTGGCTTTATTCATGAGTACTTTATCCGATATTGCCAACATTATTGATGTTTCAACAAATCCCGCATGATCAAACTTCCTTTTCATAAAATGCCAATATGAATAGACAAAAATGCGTTGTTTTACGCCTGTTTTCTTGAAGACTTTGTTTTGTAATTTTTTTAACGCATTCTGATTTCCATGATGTCCATTAAGAATAATGATTGTATTGACATGATTTTTTGATAATGATATGCATAATTCAATCAAAATTTTCTGTAATGTAGAAGTTGATACACTCATGTTGAAAAATGGGTGATGCTCAAAAGATACTCCATATTGAAGAGTAGGCAATAGCAAAAACCCATTTTTATCTGATACCTGTTTTGCAATATGTGAGACTATATCAGAGTCAGTGGATACAGGAAGATGAGGACCATGCTGTTCAATTGATCCAACTGGGATTAAAGCAACTGTTTTCCTCTTTGTCAGTTTGAGAATATCGGTATTTGTAAGGTCTCTTACTATCATCTAGATCTCTTGGGTTTCACATGTACCTTGCCCCAATATACTTCTAATCTTCCATCCAAGTGCATTTTTACAGCTTCTAATAATGTTGCAGCTTCTAACTTCTGACCTTTCTTTTTCAAGGATTCTAGAGTTTCATTCTCATCTATGGCAAAAGCATCTTGAAAAATTATGGGACCTTGATCTAGATCTTCAGTTACATAGTGTGCAGTACATCCGACAATTTTTGCACCGCGCTCATAAGCTTGAACATAAGCAAAGGCACCTGGAAATGCAGGCAAAAGTGATGGATGTATGTTAATAATTCTATTAGGATATCTCCATACAAAGTTAGGCGAAAGTATTCGCATGTATCTTGCAAGTACTATTAGATCAACATCAAATTTTTTTATGGTCGAAATTATTTTTTTCTCTGCCTCTAACTGATCTTTTTCATCTATCAAGACAAATGGAATCTTTACCTTCTTTGCTAAGGCTGCTAAAGTTTTTTCTGTACCTATTAACACTACAATTTCTCCTCTAATCTTACCTTTTTTTCTTGCATCAAGAATAGCCTCTAGACAGTGAGGTTCTTTTGTTACAAGTACTGCCACTCTTTTTCTTTTTGATACTTCATAATGGATATTAACTTCCATCTTGAGTTTTTTTGCCAATTTCTCTGCTTCTTTATTGAATTTTGCAATGTCTATCTTCTTTACAAAAGATGCTTCCAAATACATTCCAAAAAGTCCCTTTACAACATTTTGGTTAATCTTCTCTATGTTCCCATTATTTTGAAAAATGAAATTAGTAAAACCTGCTACCACACCTTCGTGGTCTTTTCCAACTACAACAAGTTCTACAATTGTTTTGTCCATTCTAATTGTTAGACATACTATACTTATTAATACTTAAATAGCCTTTTGAAATATGACGTATAGTAAGAATGCTAGTCAATCTAGATAGTCTAAATCTGTAATGTGTTGTTGAATGAGAGATAGAAGTTTTTTAAATTTTGATTTAAATGAGGAAAAATAATGGATAAACAAAAAAGTTCTCACAGGTTACATAATAGAGGAAATAGTTATGATCATAACAATCCTATAAAAATTTGTAAAGTGTGTTCAACAATTGGTGATTGGCACTGTTATGAATGCTCAAATAACTTTTGTAGTGTTCATTTTAGCAATCACAAAGAAATGCAACTTTGTATAATTCATTAAGTGCGGGAGGTGGGATTCGAACCCACGAACTCCTAAAAGACAGGGTCCTAAGCCCTGCGCCTTTGACCAGGCTTGGCAACTCCCGCATGCACCATGACTTTTAAGACAAATTTATCTATTGTTGATGGTCTGTATGGCAAAATTATTTGGAACTAATGGTGTAAGGGGGGTATTTGGAGAAGGTCTTACCCTTGAGTTTATCTCTGAAATTACTCTATCAATTGCAACTCTTTTCAAAAAGGGACCGATTTTAGTAGGTTATGATGGACGGGAATCCAGTATTATTATATCGAAAATAGTAACAGCTACACTAAGTTCAGCTGGTCTGGATTCTACAGTTTGTGGTTTAGTTCCCACACCTTGTTTGCAGTTTGCTACAAAACAACTTGGTTACAATGGAGGAATTATGATAACTGCATCTCACAATCCTCCACAATATAATGGGATAAAGGTCACTGCAAGAGATGGAATTGAGATCTCAAGAGAAGATGAACTCAAGGTAGAAGACTTTTATTTTAAGAAAAAATGGAAAATTTTCAATAAATTTGGCTCAATCAAAAATGAGTCAAAAACTATAGGTACATACCTTTCTGGAATCAAGAAACAAGTAAATGTAAAAAAAATTAAATCAAGAAATCTCAAAGTGGTACTAGATCTTGGTAATGGTGCCCAAGCAGTAACAGCCCCTACTCTGTGTACAGATCTTGGATGTGAGATAATTTTAATAAATGAAAAAATAGATGGAACTTTTCCAGGAAGAGGATCAGAGCCGACACCTCAAAATCTAGATAAACTCTCAAGTATGGTGACCAAATCAAAAGCTGATTTTGGAATAGCGTTTGATGGGGATGGGGATAGAAGTATTTTTTGTGATGAGAAAGGAAAAATTCTCACAGGTGATAGATCAGCGTTACTTTTATCCAAATATCTTCTGGAAATATATCCAAAGTCCAAGATAATTACTTCAGTTAATTCTACATCTGTGATAGAAAAAATAGCATCAAATTCAGGTTCTAAAGTTTTTCGAACTAAAGTTGGTAGTGTTGAAGTTTCACGCAAGATGATACAAGAAAATGCATTAATTGGTTTTGAAGAAAATGGTGGTTTCATGTATGGTAAACATAATCAAGTAAGAGATGGTTCTATGACTATGGCCATATTGATTGATCTTCTGGCAAATAGTAAAAACTCTTTATCACAAGAAATGGATGCACTACCTCCATCGTTTACAACAAAAGGGAAAATAGAGTGTTCAAAAGATAATTTTAAAGAAATACTTAAAATTCTAAAAGCAGAACCTTACAAAAAAGATCTTACTGATGGAATCAAATTATTTCTAGATGAGTCAAGCTGGGTTATGGTAAGATTGAGCGGTACTGAACCGATAGCTAGAATCTATGCAGAATCCTCCTCCCAATCTAGATTAGATGATATTTTTGCAAAATACCTACAAAAAGTAAAGACTGCAGCTGACAGATAACACTTTTAAAACCAATTGAAAAGACAGTAAGAATGGAAATGATCCCAATGGGTGATACATGTGGCTAAGGCTTATTACGTAAAGTTTCAGGTGCCCACTGACTTGGTTAGCCCAATCTATGAAGCTATAAGAGTTGCACAACAAAGTGGCAAAGTAAAGAAAGGTACCAACGAAGTTACAAAAGCAATCGAAAGAGGAATAAGTAAACTGGTGATTATTGCAGAAGATGTAGAACCGCCAGAGGTAGTTGCTCACCTTCCTATACTGTGTGAGGAACACGGAATTCCATATGGCTTTGTTCCAAGTAGACAGGAGCTCGGAAAGTCTTTGGGGATTGATGTTACCTCTGCTGCTGCTGCGATATTAGATTCGGGAGATGCTCAACATATAGTAGACCAAATTGTGGCATCGTTGTCGCAGATAAAAGGTGGTCAAGCTAGCAAATGAGTACTGAAGTTCCAACCTCAGCTGAAGTTATACAAATAGTGGGAAGAACCGGAATTGCTGGAGAAGTTATTCAAGTAAGAGTAAAAATTCTAGATGGTAAAGATAGAGGAAGAATTCTAACAAGAAACGTAAAAGGTTCTGTCAGAATGTCAGACATTCTCATATTAAGAGAGACAGAAAGAGAAGCGAGAAAAATCAAGTGATAAAAATTGAGTGTTCTTGTTAAGCCTTGCAGTTTTTGTAATAGACCAGTAGCAAAGGGTTCTGGTACTATGCTTGTAAAAAATGACGGTTCAGTATTTTGGTTCTGTTCTTCAAAATGCAAGAAGAATATGCTAGTCCTAAAACGTGATCCAAGAAGACTAAAGTGGACCAACAAATACGTTAAGGGCGGAATAAAGGTCAAAAAATAAAATGACTGAGCAAACGCTTTTCATAGTAAAACCTGACGGTGTAGAAAGAAAATTAGTGGGAGATGTTATTTCTAGATTTGAGCACAGAGGATTTAATATTTTAAAATTGAAAATGTTTACTTTCACAAAGCAAATGGCAGAGGAATTCTATTCTGCTCATAATACAAAACCATTCTTTGGAGAGTTGGTATCTTTTATCACATCAGGAAAAGTTGTTGCTGCTATAATTGAGGGAAATAATGCAATTGCAACTACAAGGATGATGATAGGTTCAACCAAGTCATTTGATGCCGCACCAGGAACAATAAGAGGAGATTTTGGACTGGGCATATCTGATAACATAATCCATGCTTCTGATTCCACGGAAAGTTTTGAAAAAGAAATAGCTGTGGTATTCAAGTGAACGCGGTTGCAAATACGACAGCCCATAGTCGCAGTTCTAGGTCACGTAGACTCTGGTAAAACATCTCTCTTAGATAAGATAAGAGGTACTGGTGTACAAGCAAGAGAAGCTGGAGGAATTACACAACACATAGGCGCAAGTTTTCTTCCTACTGAAACGTTAAAGAAAGTTTGTGGACCTCTTTTTGCAAAAATGGGAGGAGCAAATCAAGAAATTCCAGGTTTACTTGTTATTGATACGCCTGGACATGAAATATTTACAAATCTTAGAGCAAGAGGAGGATCTGCTGCAGATATTGCAATTCTTGTTGTGGATGTAAACAGAGGATTTCAACCACAAACTAATGAAAGTCTCAAAATCTTACAGAGCAGAAAAGTTCCATTTGTAATAGCTTTGAATAAAGTGGATATGGTTTCTGGGTGGAAAAAAAATCCTACAACCAAGTTTATTTCACAATCTGTTAAAGAACAAGATCAATTTGTGCAGACTGCACTTGATGAGTTATTGTATAATGTAGTGGGTACATTATCTGTTCTAGGATACAACTCTGAGGCATTTTACAGAGTAAAAGATTTCTTAAAAGAAGTTGCAATAGTTCCAGTTAGTGCCAGAAGTGGGGAAGGTATGCCTGAGTTACTTGCGGTATTGGTAGGACTTACACAGCAATATATGCAAAAAAAATTGGACCAGACTGAAAAACCAACAAGAGGCATAGTTCTTGAGGTAAAGGAAGAGATTGGTCTTGGTATGACTGCTAACATTATCTTAATTGACGGTACTCTAAGAAAGGGTGACTTTATACTGGTTGCCAAGAGAGACTCTGTAATAATTACAAAACCAAAAGCAATACTCCTTCCAAAACCTCTCGATGAGATGCGTGATCCTAGAGATAAATTCAGACCTGTAAATGAAGTTGACGCAGCTGCTGGAATAAAAATTGCATCACCAGATTTAGAGGGCGTACTTCCTGGAAGTCCTGTATATGCAACTACTGATGAATCAAAGATTGAGGAGTTCAAAAAATTAATCGAGTCTGAGATGAAATCAGTATTTATCAAAACTGATACAAAAGGAGTAATTCTCAAGTGTGATACAATAGGATCTCTTGAGGCCTTAACTGAAATGCTAAAAAAACAAAATGTGACTATATCGATGGCGGATATAGGACCAGTTACAAGACGAGATGTAATGGAAGCATTAGCAGTAAAAGAACATGATAGACATTTAGGTGTAGTAATAGCATTTAATGTCAAAGTTTTACAAGATGCACAAGAAGAAGCAGAATCTAATCATATCAAGATTTTTCATGATCAAGTAATCTATAGTCTTATTGATAACTATACTAATTGGGTTCAAGATGATACTGCGAATGCAGAAAATGCTATTTTTCAAGAACTTACGCCTGTTTCTAAATTTACATTTCTTAAAGGCTATGTATTCAGAAAAAATAATCCTGCAGTTTTTGGAGTACGAGTAGATGCAGGTGTTCTAAAACAAAAAGTATCTGTTATGAATTCAGCTGGTAGAAAAGTTGGTACTATACATCAGTTACAAGACAATGGTAAGAGTGTTGATGTTGCAAAAAAAGGCCAGGAGGTTGCTGTTTCAATTCAAAATGTAACAGTGGGTAGACAAATATCTGAAGAAGAAGTTTTCTATTCTTTTCCGCCATCTCCAGAAGCAAAATTATTGCTAAAAACATTCTCTCATAAGCTGAGTCCTGAAGAATTTCAAGTCCTACGAGAAATAATTGAAATTCAAAGAAAAGTCAATCCACTTTATGCTTACTAGGCATATTTCTGAGCAAGCATGTGAAGACCTGGTTCTCCTATTGCTCCCATAGCCTTGTCAACAGGTTTGCCATTGTTGAATACAATGAATGTGGGAATTGAATATACTCCATATCTTTGAGATATGCCAGGGGCATCATCTACATTTAGACGTGCAAATCTCACAGTCTTGTATTTTTTTGCGATTCTCTCAAAAATAGGCAACATGAACTGACATGGACCACACCATGTAGCCCAAAAATCCACAATTACTGGTGTATCGCCAACTATGGCTTTGTCAAAATTAGAATCAGTAAGTTCTAGAATCTCTTGTTCTTTACGAGATTTCATTTCATCTAATTTCTTTTTCATAATTTTCTCTAATTCTTCGTCTACCAAACCTGATGAATTATAGATAAAAGCTCTTTAATAATTTAGCCTAGAGATCAAGAATGAATCGCATCAAAACTGGTTTCTCCTCTTTAATTTCCATGAGATGATACGTTGGTGCCTTTATTTCCATTTTAAAATGATGTTTTTCAAAATTAATTTCTTCTCCACTGATTCTTGCTAAAAGATGATATCTCCCATTTTTTGTTATCTTTACATTAAATATTTTTCCCACAAACCCATCTGTTATGGTAAGAATGATTATCTCCTCAAGCCAACTATATAGTAAACCTTTCAGGTCATCTGCACTAACTTCTATTTTCCTATCCTCTTTATTCTCGACTGAGTTGATATCTACAATTGTGTCTACCACAGATATGCCTGCATTAGCAAAGGCTTCGTCTGTTGTATTTCCAATTACTTCGATAAAGGCATCTGTCATATGATCTAGATATCGATATGCCATGGACTGGTAGGTCTAGAGTACACTATTAATTTATTCTAACCATGATTTTTTGCAATCAGAAAGTCTAAATGCATTGGAAAAAGAATGAGTTTTGAAATTGGAACTACCACGCGGTATGCGAGATATAGAACCAAAGGAATCTTCTGAAATTGAATATGTACGCCAGAAATTTATTGAGACATCAAATTTGTTTGGTTTTCAGTTTATGGAATCTTCTCCAATTGAATTACTGTCAGTAATAGAAACAAAGAGTGGTCCATTGATAAAAAATGAAATTTATTACTTTACTGACAAAGGAAATCGTGAAGTAGCACTACGTTTTGATTTTACAATAGGTCTAACACGTTATGCTGCATCTCAAAAATCAATGCGATTACCTGCTAAGATCTCAACATTTGGTGGTGTATGGCGTTATGATGAACCACAAAAGGGCAGATACAGATTCTTTCATCAATGGGATATAGAGATCTATGGGGAACCAAACATCGAATCAGATGCTGAAATAATTGATTTTACATCTAAATTTCTAACAAAATTAGGCCTTGAAAATATTGTAATTGATATCTGTGATAGAGAACTTATTGAATCGTATGTTAGAAGTGTTTTCAAATCTGACTCATCTGATGTAATTGGTGATATTCTAAGGGCTGTTGATAAGATCCAAAAAAAGAGAAGACAGGATATAATTAATGAATACAAAGAAAAGGGATATTCAGTACCTGCACTAGAACAAATTCTCAAATTTTCTGAAATTAGGGGATTGCCTGAAGAAATAGAAAAAGAGGTTGATGTCAGTCAACTAAAAAATTGGGACAAGATCTTACAATTATTTGATACTTTAAAAAATCGCGGTGTTAACAATGTTAGAATAAACTTTGGAATAGTGCGAGGTCTTGACTACTATTCTGGAATAGTTTTTGAGGTATTTGAAAACAATGATGTAGGTGCACTTGTAGGAGGTGGAAGATATGATACACTGACTAAAGCCTTCGGAAGAAATGATCTTGGCGCTACAGGCGCAGCTGGAGGAGTAGAGAGAATTGTCCTATTATTAGAGAAACAGAAGGTAAACACACAATCTAAAGAAGATCGAATATCTGTAGTTTTCATCAATGATGATATGAAAAAAATTGCAATTAATCTTGCATCGCAACTTCGTCTAAAAGGTATACCAACTGATGTGGATCTATTAGGAAAATCACTAAAAAAACAGATGGAAATTGCCTCCAACTCGAAATATGTTATAATAGTTGCTCCAAAGGAATATGCTGATAATTCTGTTGTAATTCGAAATATGAGAGATGGCTCTGAAAAACAGGTAAAGATAGACGTTATGTTAAATGATCTAAAATCTAGTCTTCAACTCTGAAGGCCTTTGTTAGCATCACAAGCTCAGGACCATTTGTAAGACCTCCTACAACTAGTGAATTATTATTTGCAAGTACACCTGAAGAAAGATATGGTGATCCACCGTTGACTGTGGCAGGCTCTAATTCTACGCCTAGTACTTGTGATATTGTTTTGATGTCATCTTCTTCTGCAGATGGATGAATTATTCCGCCTTTGGAATTTGCCACTGTCATTGCACCCGTCTGATGATATCCAGCAACTCTTTTTCTTATAACTTCTACTCCTAACACATCCTCAATTTTCTTGACATATTCTGTTGGAATGAGTGGAGATATGACTGCTCCTTTATCGTTTGTACAAATTAAATTTCCTAATGCGGTATGTTTTGTGTCTAGAACATCAACATTAAGTCCCGTTGATTTTTTTAAATGAGATATTTCTTCTTGATAACAATTATGTGGAAGCAAAAGTCCTTTATTATTTACAACCATTAATGGTCCGAGTAATCTTGTATTTGCAACTGATGTAAAGACATAGTCAGTTTTCAAAAATTCTGCAAGGTTCTTTGCTTTTGTAGGAGCAAATCCATTTGGTATGAAAACAAACTTGTCGTTACACTTGGCATATATTCCTACGTTAGGATTACGATATACATCATACTTGAAAATTCCCAATAAATTAGAGCGATTTGTGAAAGATATGAATTTATCTTGTACACACTTTAAATAACTAACAACAACTTCTGATAATGTGCCTATAGATCCAAATTTTCCAGCAAATCACAAAGTGATTGAAAAATTCAAAGATCCATTAAGTGAAAACTATCATCTGGTTTGGGGTCCTGGACGTCTTGCTGAAGCTGCATCTGATCCTAAAGTAAAATCTGACTCGGAAGCTTCAGGTGAAGAGATAAAACCAATAGGAGTACATGGTACATTTGTAGCGGTAGATTGGGATTCGTGTATTGCTGATGGCATCTGTTTGTTAAGTTGCCCCGTTAAGGTTTTTGAATGGTACAAAAATCCTGGTGAAACAGGTAGAAATGACAGAAAAGATTACACCGATAAAGCAAATCCTGTAAAAGAGGCAGATTGTATTTGGTGCATGGCATGTGTTGAAGTTTGTCCTACCAAGGCAATCAAGGTTGATCAGTTAAATCAAGATATTCATGAAAAAGAGATTGCAAAATTTGCTTAGTTTTGTCTAGGTTTAAATAACATAGCCTGCGACAAAAAACTATGCCGATACCAGAAGACTTTCCAAAGGGTTTCAAACCAATTGGAAAAATAAATCACGCCGATGGTGAACATTTTCACTTTAGATGGGGCCCTGGTAGATTAGCAGAAGCCTCAAAAGATGAAAATTGCATCGAGTCCTTCAAGGCTCGAGGAGAAAAAATCGAACCAGTAGGTGTAAGTGGTACAATGGTGGCTGTAGACTGGGATTCATGTGTTGCAGACGGTGCATGCATTGAAGCATGTCCAGTCCAAGTTTTCCAATGGTATAGAACAGAACAAGACATTCCTGCAAATAAGACAGTAGATGCAACATTTGCTGGAACTGGTAGTTCTGAAAAAGAACACAGAGCGGACTACACTGACAAGGCTGATCCAATTAGAGAACATGACTGTATTTGGTGCATGGCATGCGTTTCAGTTTGTCCTCCACAAGCCATTAAAGTAGACCAATCTAACTTGGAACACCATGAGAAAGCAGCCGGAACCTTTGTAAAAATGGAATCCGGTTCTGAAAATCCACACGCACACCACTAGAATTTTTCGTCCCTTTTCTTTTTCTTATTGATACTCCTTTACGGATGTCTAAAATTCTGGAAAACACATAATCTTAAACAAATTTTAACAAGTCCTTACAAAAAAAACTTGCAGAGGTCGCCTAGCCCGGCATGGCGTGGGCCTTGAGAGCCTATGTGCGCAAGCACGCGGGGGTTCAAATCCCTCTCTCTGCGCTATTATTTTTCTATATTTCCAATTTCTGCAAGTAAAGCTGAAAGCTGAATCTCTGGATTAACTCCTATGATTAATCTATAGTCATATTTTGCTATAGCCTCTAAAATCTCTGACAGGTGAGGAGTCTTAATTCTGTAACATTCTTCATTGAGATATTTTAGAAAGTCTGACTCAGACATTCCGTATACTTTGATGAGTTCAATCATCTTGCTTCTAGCTTCTGAAAGTTTTCCATCAAGTGCAAGTTTTAGAATAACACTAACATCACTTGTTTTGGCAAGTCCAGCAGAAGATTTTACATTCTCTTCATTTATAGTTCCAACACTTGCAGTTGCTTGTAACATGTTTATTGAATGACGCATATCGCCTTCTGAATACAAATACAATGTTTTTAGACCATTTTCATTATACTTTATCTTCTCTTTTTTACAAATTTCTTCTAAATGATTTACTACGTCTTCTTCTGATATCCTTGTAAACTTGAAAACAGCGCATCTACTTTGAAGAGGTTCTATGATTTTTGATATATTGTTTGCAATCATAATGAATCTACAATGTTTTGATGTATCCTCGATAATTCTTCTCAAGGCGGTCTGAGCATCTGAGGTCATCTCATCAGCTTCATCCAAAATTACGAGTTTAAACGGAATGTTGGTATCCAAACCCGAGAACCTTGCAAATTTCTTTACTCTCTCCCTTACCATATTGATACCACGTTCATCGGACGCATTCAACTCCAAAGTATACTCACGCCATGTATCCCCTAAAATTTCTCTTGCTAGACACAATGCAGTAGTTGTCTTACCAACTCCAGCTGAGCCAGAAAATAATAGATGTGGCATTTCTGATGTGTTTTTTAGAAGCGATCGTAGACTACCAACTATCTCCTTCTGATTTATTATTGATGAGATCTTTGTTGGACGGTATTTTTCTACCCACATCGAAGATTCTATCATAGGGACATACGTCTTTCACTTACTAATAAAATTAAGTCTAGGAAATCAAATTGTAAATTATTAATATCGATCTAAGATCAGGCACTTGGGTATTCCTCTATTACCTATTGTTATTATGATTGAAAAAAGACTTACATTGCAAGGATGATAACTCAGATTCTAATGATGAATGGGAAAAAAGGTATTTCAGTTATGAAGAGGCATGGATTTGTACAAACAGAATCTAGATCAAATGATCAAAGTAAATGGTTAACAGAATTGATCGATCGATCCCTTTAGAGGCCTGAAGGAGGATCGAGTAAATTGCACATATCAGAACTCATACAGGTACATAGTATAGGATATCGATTACAGGATGTTAAAGTCAACTTTGTATATGATCTCAAAATAGAGGCACCCACAGTATCAGTAGAATCTAAACAAGGTGAGATAATGAGCGTCTCTAGATGGGTAGCCGAAGTATTATCCGCAGAAAAACTTGTCCAAGTACAAGACACGGATATGGTAGTAGCTTTGAAACAAGCAGTTATGAAAGAAAATGTCCAAGGGGATTTTGATCTTTCTACACTGGAGTTGGACTTTTACATCAAAGTGAATTCATTCACACAAAGACTTCCACAAGAAGATCGTGATAAAATAGAAAGCATGTTGAATTCTCTTATTCGTAAAAGACAGGGAAAAATAATTCGATTAGCAGATTCATCCAAGATGACATCTGATTTAGCAAAGAAATTGACAATTGAAGAACGTACACTATTTGATTATATTCATAATAATAGTACTGAATTCAAAAAACAAATACTGGGTGATAAAAATTGACTGTACAATCAGAATCTATTTCAAAAAGTAAACTTCAAGATCAAGTAAAAGAATTTCTAAGTCAATTCAAAGACAAATCTGGGTCTTACAAATATGTTGATGAAATAGATCAAATGATGGCAAAGAAAACACAATACATTGTAGCTGATTATAATGATCTAGTATCATATCCAGAAATTGAATCAGTGTTTAATGTTGATCCTGATGAAATTCTTCGAGCCTTTGGTGGTGCAATAAAAGATATTCTTAAAGAAAGATTCCCACAATATGCAGAAAAAATTCGTCATGATATTCGAGCCAGAATTTCAAATTATCCATCTCAACGTAGTCTGCGTGAAGTAAATGCAGAAGTTATTGGAAAAATGATAAGTGTATCTGGAATGGTTGTTAGATCTTCTGAAATTAAACCTCTTGCAAAAGAACTAGTCTATTTTTGTCCAGATAATCATAAGACTGTAAGAGTTCAGGAAAAGGGTCTAGAATTTAAAGAACCGCTCAAATGTGATAATGGAAAATGTACTCATAGAGATCTTGAGATAAGTCCAGAACAAAGCAAGTTTATTGATTTTCAAATGGTAAGACTACAAGAATTACCAGAGGATTTGCCTCCAGGACAATTACCTCATTACCTTGATGTAACAGTCTTACAAGATTTGGTTGACAATGCAAGACCTGGAGATCGTATTATCCTAACAGGAATTGTAAGAATTGAACAGGAACACATCCCTACTATGAGAGGAAAGAGTGGAATTTACAGATTAAGAATTCAGGGAAATAATATTGAATTTCATCGTGGACGTGGAAATAAGGCTTCTAGAAGTACTGAACGAGAGGAAATTTCTCCTGATGAAGAAAGAATAATCAAATCACTTGTCAAAAATCCTGATATTTATGATCGACTTATAGCTTCATTTGCACCACATGTAAGCGGACATGATATAATCAAGGAAGCCATCTTATTGTTAATTGTAGGATCAACTCAAAAACTTCTTGCTGATGGTGCTAAAATTCGTGGTGATATCAACGTCTTTTTGGTGGGTGACCCTGGTACAGCAAAAAGTGAGATGTTAAAATTCTGTGCAAGAATTGCTCCTAGAGGACTTTACACATCTGGAAGAGGTTCAACTGCAGCAGGACTCACAGCGGCAGTTGTAAGGGATAAAATTGGTATAATGATGCTTGAGGCAGGCGCCGTAGTCTTGGGTGACCAAGGTCTTGTCTGCATAGATGAATTTGATAAAATGAAACCAGAAGATAGAAGTGCATTGCATGAAACTATGGAACAACAGTCCGTAAGTATCGCAAAAGGTGGAATTGTTGCAACGTTGAATGCAAGGACATCAATTTTGGCTGCTGCAAACCCAATGTATGGAAAATATGATCCTTTCAAGAATATTACGGAGAACGTTAACCTTCCAGTTCCACTTTTAACACGTTTTGATCTCATCTTTGTTGTAAGAGATATTCCATCAAAAGAAAGAGATACAAGAATAGCACGACACATATTGAACTTACACAGGGTTTCAGGAACTGATACAAAATCGCTAATTGATGTTGATATTCTTACAAAATATCTGTCATATGCAAAGAGATCTGATCCAAATCTTACTCCAGAGGCAGAAGATAAGATTCTGAATTACTATATGACAATGAGAAATGTGGAATCTGAAGGAATGATAACAGTAACCCCAAGACAACTAGAAGGACTTGTAAGATTGGCCACAGCAAGAGCTAGACTGTTAATGAAAACCCAAGTTGATGCAGAGGATGCAGAAAGAGCCATCTTTCTCATACAAAGTATGCTACAAGATGCAGGAGTTGATGTGAATACTGGAAAAGTTGATCTTGGAGTTCTTCAGGGACGTCCTCACAGTGAAGTATCAAAGATGCAATTATTCATGGATGTAATGAAATCACTTGAGGGAGATGAAAAGAGACCTGTTGAGGAAAAAACATTTGTTAAAGAATTGGTCAAGACTGGTAAATTCACAGAAGAAGAAGCAAGAAAATACATGAAAAAATTACAAAGAGAGTCAGCTATTTATGAATCAAAACCTGGTCATTATAACCGGGTATGAAAATTGAGCAGTTAGACATTCCCTCCTCTGCAATTGAATTTCTGCAAAAAAATGGATATGTAAATCTGTACCCCCCGCAAGAAAAAACAATCAAAGCTGGATTACTTGAAGGAAAAAGTATTTTAGTTTCTGCTCCAACCGCAAGTGGTAAGACATTACTTGCAATGCTTGCAATAATAAAACATCTATCTGAAAAAAAGGGCAAGATGGTATATCTTAGTCCTCTAAAGGCTTTAGCATCAGAAAAATTTAATGAATTCAAAAAACTTGAATCTGTTGACCTCGGAAAGAATTTGAAAATTCAAATATCAACTGGTGATTTTGACATTTCTGACAAAAGCCTAGGTCAGAATGATATTCTTGTGTTAACTAATGAAAAAATGGATTCTATTATTAGACAAGGTGCAGAATGGATAGATGAAATAAGTCTTGTAATTGCTGACGAAGTTCATTTGTTAGGTGATGATGATAGGGGCCCTACTCTTGAAATTATACTTACCAAACTAAAATTATTACCGCAAAAACCGCAGATACTAGCTCTTAGTGCTACTGTTACCAACGCTGACGAAATTTCTGACTGGTTAGAATGTAAGCTGGTACATAGTGAATGGAGACCAGTTCCCTTGTCAGAAGGAGTTTATGATCAAGGTGTAGTAACCATGCAAGACAGAAAAAAATTTGAAATTGAAACAAGTGTTAGAGGTCCCCCAGTTGACTTGGGATTGGATTCGCTAAAGAATGGAGGTCAAGCCATATTATTTGCAGAAACAAGAACTCGTTCAGTATCTCTTGCTACAAAAGCATCAGAAGCAGTATACAGGACTCTAAATAACTATGAAAAAGAATCATTAGAAAAAATCTCACAAAAAATTCTAAATGATAATGAACACACTGAACTTGTAAAGATCTTGGCAACTCTAGTTAAAAATGGAGTAGCGTTTCATCATGCTGGTCTTAATCAGAACTGCAGAGATCTAATCGAGTCCGAATTTAGAAATAAGAGGATAAAGATTCTAGCGTCTACTCCAACCTTAGCTGCAGGAGTGAATCTTCCGGCAAGAAGAGTGGTTGTTGCTAACGTGACTAGATTTGATGCAAAGTATGGAGCCAACAAACCAATTAGCATACTTGAGTACAAGCAGCTTTGTGGTCGGGCAGGTCGACCACAATATGACGAATATGGGGAAGCAATCATCGTTAGTAACTCAAATAGTGAAGAAATTTTTGATTATTACATTAATGGAATCCCGGAACCAATTTCTTCAAAGCTCACTGGAGACAAGGCATTAAGGATACATCTTCTTAGCTTTGTATCTACCAGTCCTGGTATCAAAGGAGAAGATATAGTGGAATTTTTTTCAAAGACACTTTCAGGCTCTCAAGAAAGAAAGACTACAATAAAATTCCATATTCAAATAGCTCTAAGATATCTTGAATCTGAAGAACTTGTAAAACAAAAAGGAAATAGGTATATTGCTACAGAATTTGGCAAAAAAACTTCTACATTGTATATTGATCCTCTAACTGCAGTCCTATTTAGAAAATCAATAGAAAAAATTTCAACAAAAGGACATACTCTTGGTTTGTTACATGTTATTACAAGCTCTGAAGATTTTTTCCCCAAGTTTTCATTGAGAAATAAAGATTATGAACTTGTGGGTACTTTGATTGAAAATTATGCTGATCAACTAATTGAAAATATATCAGAATAT
Organism: uncultured Nitrososphaerota archaeon; assembly: GCA_963722115.1. GTDB lineage: Archaea > Thermoproteota > Nitrososphaeria > Nitrososphaerales > Nitrosopumilaceae > Nitrosotalea. Next base: position 18,263 of record CAVRLU010000001.1, on the reverse strand, counting down.
GATTGTAATCGAAGTCTTCTTGCAATACATGCTTGGATTAATGAGTCTAGTGAAATATTTCTCTCTGATAACTTTGGTATTGAATCTGGGGACATGCATAGAATGGTGGAGTCTGCAGACTGGCTTGTCCATGCGCTTTATGAGATTACAAAACTAGAGAAAAAAGATGAAATCATGAATGAAATTGATACTTTGAGGTCCAGAATTACATATGGAATCAAAAAAGAGCTTGTTGATTTGGTACGTGTAAAAGGAATTGGTAGAGTCAGAGCCAGAATACTCTTCAAAAATGGCATAAAAACTACGGAGGAACTAAATGAAATACCTATTGAAAAACTCGCAAAAATAGACAAGATAGGGCCCGTTATCGCGGAAAACATAAAGACGCACCTGAAAAAGATAAGATAATGCTGGATAGAACAATCGTAGGAATACTGATCTCAGCAATAGCATTTGTTACTGTTTATGCAATTACTCCTAGTCTGATTAATGCGCTAACAAAGAGAAACATGATTGTAAAAGACTACAATAAAGAGGTTGCAACAATGGTCGCTCGTCCTGGGGGGCCATCTATACTTGCAGGAATTTTGGCTTCTGAATTTGCACTCTATACATTTTTCCCTTCTGCTGCAATATTAGCAATCATAATCACAACTTCACTTGCTTTTCTTGTAGGTTTTGCTGATGACAGAAAAGTGCTTAGTGGATGGTTCAAACCTTTAGCCCTTGCGGGTTCTGCAGTACCTATAATTTTACTTGGAGTGTATTATCCACATCTTACATTTCCATTATTCGGATCGGTGCATATTCCAGAACTCTATTTGGCATTGATAATTTTTATGATTCCTGTAATGGGAAATGCAATAAACTCTATTGATGTACTCAATGGTGTTGCAAGTGGATTTATGACCATTGCAAGTTTTGCACTTACAATTTGTCTTGTTATTATACATAATTATGATGTTGCACTGGCAAGTTTACCTCTAGGATTTGTCTCTCTTGCATTTTACAAATATCATAAAGTTCCAAGTAGGATATTTCCTGGAGATTCTGGTGCTCTAACTATGGGAGCAATGTATGGTACATTAGCTATTGTAGGTCATGTTGAAGTTATTGCAGCAATTGCATTACTTCCTGCAGTGATTAACTCTTTTCTCTTTCTCTCTAGTGTGAAAAGAGTAATTGAACATAGACAGATTAAAGCAAAGCCTGTAGTTCATACAGAAGACTTTAGACTAATGGCAAGTGATGATAAGTCAGCTCCAGTAACTCTTGTGAGATTGATTTTAGCCAATGGACCTATGACTGAAAAACAAGTGGGATTTGTAATTTTTAAACTATCTTTATTTTCTGCAGCATTGGCAATTATTACAGCTTTTATGATGGGGATCAAAATATGAAAGGAACTCCTATCTTCTTCTACATTTTTCTAATGTGGACACTGATTATTGCTGGTGGAGGACTGCTTGTCTCAATTATAGCACCACTCTCGATACATGGATTTGGAGCATTTGATCATATACTAGACTCTATTGTAAAAGCAGCCATTGCAATGATACTAATAGTACTTTGGGTTTTACTAATGTCAAAAATAAAGAACTGGATTTTTAAAAAAGAAATGAGTCACTAGCTTTCTTCCCACTTGTTCTTTTTCTTGTCATATTCTTCTCTTGAATACTTGACTTTGGCTGGAACTCCAACTACAACACAATTGGGTGGAACATCCTTTGTTACTACTGCACCCATTGCCACCACACTATTCTTGCCTATTCTAACTCCGGCTTTAATTACTGCTCTGGAACCTATGACAGCTCCATCTTCTATGATTACTCCTATCATCTTTTTACTAGCAGGATATGGATCGTTGGTTAACGCTGCGGCTGGACCGATGAAAACATTTTTTCCAATTATGGAAAGAGGTGGTATGTAAACAAGTCCCTCTATCATTGTATTTTCTCCTATCTTTACATTGTAATCTACATGTGCAAGAGAACCAATCTTGACATTATCTCCAATCTCTGCATTATCTCCTACATAAGCAAAATGCCATATCCTTACATTTTTTCCAAGTTTTGCTTTTTCAGAAATGAAATTTGTTACCATTTTTTATCACAAATGCCATGGAGAACCTTTTGAAACTATCTTGTCAGGAAGAGTATTTTTGAACTTGTTTAAGAATTCAATATCTTGATTTTTGTCTCGTAGTTCATCAGGCAACATTATGGGAATCTCTTCTATTATTGGATAATATCTTGAGCACTTTGAACAAAATATTACACCGTCGGAAACAATTTCGTCTTTGGAATTAAATTCTACAAGCTCGAGTGGAAAGTGTTTGTCTATTGGACACGCCAAAATCTCTATCAGTTTTCTGTTCATTTTAGGTCTAGATAGATTGGAGTTCCTTTTTGACTAGATAAAAGTGCCGCTTCTGCAATTTTGGTTGTATTCACAGCATCTTCTGCTCTTACTCTTATACTGTCTTTTCCCTCTATTGCTGAAATGAAATTCTTTATCTCTAAAAGCAATGGTTCTTCCATCTCCTTGCGAGGTATTTCAGCTCCGGAACTTGTTTCAATCTTTACTTCTTGTGTAATAAAATCCGAAGAAATTATTGCATCTCCACATACAGCATTGAATTTTCTTACACGGATTGGAGTGATCCAGTTTGATGATATGATTGCAACTCTATTATCTTTGAAGCCTAGCATAATTGTTGCAAAATCTTCGTGCTCATGTCTTATTTTTCCAGATCTTGCAAATACGACTTCTGGCACATCATCAAATAACCACATGGCAGTATCTATGTCATGAACTGAAGTATCGTAAATGATTCCTACATCTTTTATGTGATTGGGCATTCTGTTCTCTCTGTGAAATTCAAGCATTATCAGTTCACCATACTTCTTTGTCTTGACATATTCTTTGACAAGTGAAACAGCAGGATTGAATCTCTCTATATAGCCACTTGTGAGAATCACCTTGTTTTTCTTGGCTAGTTTGAGTATCTCTTCACCTTCATGTGAGAGATAAGTCATAGGTTTTTCTACAAAGACATTTTTCTTTTGCTCTAAGAGTTTCTTTGCTATGCCAAAATGTGTTGAAGTAGGAGTACAAACTAATGCTGCATCAAATTGCTCTGAATCCATAAGAGAATCTAGAGATGAATAGTAATTTACAGAATATTTTTTGCCAAATTCTTCTGCACGAGATACATTCATGTCACATATTGCAGAAAGAACTCCAAGTTGGGAAAGAATTCTGGCGTGATTTTTTCCAAATCCGCCAATGCCTATTTGAACTATTTTCATCTTAATACACCGCTGTTATCCACCTTGAATACTTTTTATTTTTGCCCATGACAATATCTGAATAGATTGTTCTAATCTTTTCCGTAATCTTGCCTACTTTACCATCTCCAATCTTTTTACCATCTATTGAAATAACTGGAGTTATCTCAGCGGCTGTTCCTGTCAGAAATACTTCATCAGCAAAATAAATCTCGGTCCTAGGAATTTCCCGCTCAATTGTTTGATAACCAAGATCTTTTGCTATCTTAATAACAGAATCCTTTGTTATCCCTTCCAATGCTGATGAGCTAGGTGGAGGAGTTAACAACTTTCCATTTCTTGTGATGAAGATATTTTCTCCAGGTGCCTCGCTTATGTTTCCTAGATGATCTAATAATATGGCTTCATCGTAACCATTTCTCTTAGATTCTTGTGTTGCTAGTATAGAATTAAGATAATTTCCACCCATTTTTGCGAGTGGCGGTGTAGACATGTCATTAATTCGTCTCCAAGAAGATATGCCTGTCTTTATTCCATTTTTATTGAATAATTCTCCAAAAGGAAACATAACTACAGCTGCATGTGTTGGAGTATTTTCAGTGACATGAAGATTAATTCCATGTCTACCTACAAAATAAAATGGTCTTATGTAGCATGATTCCTTTACATTATTTTTTTTACAAAGATCAATTATGGCATTAGCTATTTCTTTATCTGTAAATCTCAAAGAAATTGAATACACCTTACCTGAATTTCTAAATCTCTTTATGTGATCATCAAGTCTAAAAATATACAAATTTTTGGAATTCCAGTATCCTCGAAGTCCCTCGAAAACCGAAGTACCATAATGTATGGCATGAGTCATAACTGGAACCTTTGCATCTTCCTCCTTTACTATTTTTCCATCAAACCAGACGAATTTTGGTACAAAAGGTTTCATATTAAAAAACCCAATCCGTCTATAATTAATCTATTTCTACCAAAATCCAATGCTTGGGAATTTCATTCCTAATACACGATATGTAAGATCCTTTGCCTTTGCAAATTTCTTTACAATATCCCAGTTTTCGTGTATTATTTGTACTACTTGAGGTTCAACATAATTTTCCCAATCTGTATCTTTTCCCATTGCTGCCTCGAACATCTTTTGTTTTACAGAAGATGCAGAGGTTTCCTTTCTCTTTCCTATTCTAGGATTAAGTCCATAGAGTTTGAGTACAAAACCCTCAGCTTTGTCTCCGGTGTAAGTAAAATAATCTTTAGTTATTTCATCAAGAATTTGTTTTTTTATTCTCCATGAATAGGGAGATAACATCGGAGGCATGTATTTTGCAAATGGTGCATAGAACGTATAATTTGGTAAAACTGTAATACTATCACCAAACACGGCCTTGAGCATTTTCTTTCTCAAGTCATAACTGAATGGAAAACTTCGGCTGTTGATTTCTTTACCATCCTTCGTGAATATGACTGGTAATACTCTTACCTCATTTTCATTTTTTAATTCATTGATGATTTCTACATGAGCCTTGGTAACGGGATTCAAATGTGCAAGATATATTGCGATTGTCAACTGGCTTCTGTATTTTTCATGTCATATTTCAATCATTTATTTGGAATTATGAGAAAATTCTTAAGAACATAGGGACGATGGGACTTGAACCCACGACATCCAGCGCCCGAGGCTGGCAGTCTACCAAGCTAACCTACGTCCCTGTAGACTCGCCAAGGTAATAGAATATTATTCTTTCAAAGATGATTTCTTCTATCCGTATGATTCGTACTTTATCTCAAAGCTCTTGTCTGCTCGCTTGTTTCTTTCTGTGATAAATCCTTTTGGTGTTAAGACATCCAAACATCCATCGATGGTTCCCTGCCACCCACAAATGAAAAAGACAGTATTGTCTTTTGTGATTTTCTCACCAACCATCTTTTCAAGTGGAGACATTTCACCGTCTTTTGACTGTAAGAAACTTTCTACTCTGCCTTTATTACCATTCCAAGTTCTGTTAAACCATTCATCTGGTCTGCTGATAGTAGCTCTATATTTGAAATTCCACTTGTCTTTTCCTCTGTCAAGACTTTCCTCTTCTAGCCTAGTTAATTCTTCTCTGTAGCCTAATTCATCAACATAACTGGCTCCATGAAATACTACTACTTCTCTTTTACTTCCTATTGCATGAAGATGTTTTGCGTAACTGACAAATGGTGCAAGACCTGTACCGCCGCCAAGACATACTATTCTTCTATTGTCTGGCTCACCGTCTGGTTTTTTTTCTTCTATGGTGAAAGGACCAGTCGGTTTTAGCCAAATTATTTCATCTCCTTCTTTTGCACTAAACAAAACTGTAGTAAGACGTCCTGGAAGTGGTTTTCTTACCCATCTTATGTATAATTCAATATAATTTCTGTTTTCTGGATTTGATGCAATTGAGTATGCTCTTCGAATAACTTTATTCTCTGCTGGTACATGTGCTCCAAGTGTAAGAAATTGTCCAGCTTTGTATTGTGGAACTTCACCACCTTCTTTTGGCTTGAATCTAAAAACAGCTAAATCTTCTTTCTGAATTTGTATGTATGAGATTATCGCTTTACTGTCTACGACCACGCGAAGATTTTGATTTAGATAGTTAAATATCTTATGCTATTATTTTGCATACTAATTTTGACTTACGCTAAACGTTAATAACCTCTCAAAAAAAGTTAATGCAAATCAGATGTAATATTCTGGTTGAATATGGGCCGGTCGTCTAGCCTAGTAGGATACGCCCTTGGCATGGGTGAGATCGTGGGTTCAAATCCCACCCGGTCCACTTTTTTAAGTTACAGTGATCGCATGAGTTAACATGGAAGCAAGTGGATTAATGTCACGCAAGTTATCCCAAACAAATATTTCAATTTTATAATTTCCTCTTGTATGTGGTATCCATGAAAGTGCTGCAGCAAGAGTTTGATTTTTTACAATAGAGCCAGTAGCATAATTTAGATCAACAATTGCCCCATCTGAATTAATTACCTGCACTATGTATGCCCAATTGATATTTTTATCGCCCAAATTCTTCAAAGAAGTTTGTAAGTTTAGCTGTTGATCAACAACCGGAGATTTGATATCCTCACCAAGAGAATTTACTACTTTGAAATCTGATGTTGAAACTTCTTGATATCCATACGCAGAACTAATTCCGATTATTGATAGTCCAAAAACTACGGACAGTAAAAACTTCAATGCCTCGAATTTTTCATTCTTAGATTTAAATTATCCCAAATGATACTCAATGTATGTCCGAATCTAGAGACATAATCTACATAGGAAAGAAGCCTCTGATGGCGTACGTTACTTCTGCGCTCATACAGTTGGCAAATCAACCAAAAATATCAATCAAGGCAAGAGGACTTAGTATCGGCGCTGCAGTAGACGTAGCTCAAATTATTGCACGAAAGACAGAAAATGCAGGCTTTGCCGTGGGAAACATCACAATAGGTTCAGAACAAATGCAATCACAAGATGGACGTACTAGAAATGTTTCTACTATAGAAATAGAAGTAAAGAGAACAAACTCTTAGATAGGATACCTTGAAAAACACTTTTCTTTTTTGTTAATTATTTTGTTGAATACTTGTTTTCCATTTTCTTGAATTTTGTGAGATCTACAATATCATTAAACTCATCAAAATTAACAAGAGATTCTTTAAACTTTAAAGTTGTTCCGGATTTTTTTAATTCCTTTAGAATCTTTAATGTCGCAAATGTGTTTGCATAAAGCACTGATAATGGATATAAAATTAGATTAAATCCCATCTTGTGTAGTTCATTGGATGAAAGAACCGGTGTCGCTCCGCCCTCTATCATATTTGCAACCAGAGGAGCTTTTATCGATTTTCCTATTTTTTTCATCTCTTCAATTGATTTTGGGGCTTCAACAAAAATTGCATCTGCTCCAATTTCTTTATAAAGTAAACCTCTTTCTATTGCAGCATCAATTCCTTCAGTAGCTCGAGCATCTGTCCTTGCAACAATTATGAAGTCCTTACTTTTTCTAGCATCAACAGCAGCACGAAGTTTTTCAACATATTCTTCTTTTGGAATTACTTCTTTACCAGACATATGCCCACATCTCTTTGGCCATTTCTGATCTTCAAGAAATATTCCTGATGCTCCAACTGCTTCCAATTCATTTACAAGTTTCCACACACTCAATGGATTTCCATAACCTGTGTCTGCATCTACTATGACTGGAACAGAGACTGATTTGCATATTCTTGTTGCATTTTCAATTGTCTCTTTAGATCCGATGAAACCATAATCTGGCATACCAAGTAGTGCTGCAGATGTTCCATACCCTGTCTGAAACATTGCTTCAAAGCCTACTTTCTGGGCTATTCTTGCAGTTATTGCATCGTATACTCCTGGAAAAACAAGAGGTTTGGATTTATCTAATAATAATTTTCTAATATTTGTCAACTGTGACTATAATGTTCTACAATTATTTATTACTTGGTAGACCTTTTGGGACATGAAAAATAATCAAGGTAACACGAGAATTGTGTACCGAGAAGGTAACAGAGCCTTCACAAGACATATTTATGAAGCCTGAAAAGTAGAATTCGAATAATGGTTAACAGCATAGAACTTGATCTCTTGATAGTAGGTTCTGGTCTTGCTGGTCTTAGGGCCGCAATTCAAGCAGCAAAAGTAAGTTCAAAGATAAAGATAGGAGTTATTTCAAAGCTTCAAGTTATGCGTTCACACTCTGTATCTGCCGAAGGTGGAACAGCGGCTGTTCTATATCCTGAAGAAGGAGATTCTCTTGAATCTCATGTTTATGATACTGTTAAGGGAAGTGACTTTCTCGGGGATCAGGATGTCATTGAAAGGCTTGTACAAGAAATGCCATCTGAAATATACCAGCTTGAACATTGGGGAATGCCTTGGTCAAGAAGAGAGGATGGGAGAATTGGTCAGAGACCCTTTGGAGGTTACAGCTTTAACCGAGCAACATATGCTCAAGATAAAGTCGGATTCTATGAGATGCAGACTCTTTATGACACTTGTCAGAAATTTGATAACATAGAATTTTACAATGAATGGTTTGTTACATCTGTAATCCATGACGGTCAAAGTTTCTGCGGTATTACAGCTATCGAACTTTCAAGTGGTAATTTTTACACATTCAAGGCAAAGGCACTAATTATTGCAACTGGTGGAGCAGGACGAGTTTATAGTTTCTCAACTTACTCATTAGCTTCAACTCCTGATGGTTTGGATATGGCATATCGTGCAGGAATGGCACTGAAAGATATGGAATTTGTTCAATTTCATCCAACTGGAATATTGCCATCTGGAATTCTAATTACAGAAGCTGCTAGAGGTGAAGGAGGTTATCTGATAAACAAGGATGGAGAGAGATTTATGAAAAAATATGCCCCAAACAAACTTGAACTTGCCTCCCGAGACGTTGTTTCCCGTGCAATGATGACAGAAATTAACGAAGGTAGAGGCTTCAAAAATGAAACTGGAGTGGAATGTCTAAAATTAGATTTAACGCATCTTGGTAAAGAAGTAATTGTAGGAAAACTTCCTGCCATCCGAGAAATATCCTTGAAATTCTCTGGTATAGACCCGGTAACTGAACCGATTGATGTCAGACCAGTATGTCACTATATGATGGGAGGAATTCATACAAACATAGATGGTGCAACAGAAATACAAGGAATATGGGCAGCTGGTGAAGCTGCATGTAATAGTGTTCACGGCGCAAATAGATTGGGAGCAAACTCAACATCTGAATGTCTTGTTTGGGGAAAGATAACTGGAGAGCTGGCTGCAAAATATGTTCTTGAAGGTAAATCACAACCGCCATTCCCAATGCATCTTATTGCTACTGAAGAAAAGAGAATCTATGATGGAATTTTTAGAGGAAGTGGAAGTGTAAATCCGTATGAAGTACGTCAAGAATTAACTGATATCATGAATTCAAAAGCTTACGTCTTTAGGACTGAAAACGATCTAGTTGAAGGATTAAAACAAGTACGACAATTACAACAAAAAACTTGGAAGCATGTAGATGATAAAGCTAAAGAGTATAACACTAACTTTTCAAATGTCATGGAACTTGATTCGATGTTCCGTATTGCTGAAGTTATTCTGATGGGCGCAATTGCAAGAAAGGAATCCAGAGGTGCTCATGCGAGAATTGATTATCCTGATAGAGATGATAAGAACTTCTTACACCATACTCTTGTTTACTATGACACAAAGGAGCCTGTTCTTAAGACACATCCAGTAACTATTACTAAATACAAGCCAGTGGAGAGGAAATACTAGTTGGCGGAAAGATTGTCAAACCGTGAAGGCATAAAGGGAATGGCAAATCCTACTCGATATGGAATAGAACGAGTTGCATATTGGTTACAAAGACTCACTGGACTTGGTTTACTGGCTTATTTGATAGGACATATTTATGAAACAAGTACAATTGTTCATGGGAAAATTGCATGGGATAAAATGTTAGAATTCACACAGACGCCGCAAGGGCATATTTTCCTTACACTGGTCATTGGCATGTGTGTTTTTCATACTGCAAATGGAATTAGAGTAATGCTTGGTCATGGAGGGATAGGAGTTGGAAAACCTGGACAACCCGAATATCCGTACAAAGCGGCATCGTTAAACTATAAACAAAGACTTTGCATCTGGGTCTCTATCGCACTTGCAGCTCTTGCCATGATGTATGGTGCATCAGTTCTATTTGGTGATTAAGATGCGAGAAAGTATTATCATGAAGATACATTATGGAACAGCATTAGGAGCTGTGGCACTTGTAGCAGTGCATATCTTAATGAGGATGACACAAAACTTTGATCAGTCATTACAATACCAGAATGTAATTGCAAATTATCACTTCTTACCATATGCATTGATGCTAGAAGTCTGTGTTGATACTGTTATCTGTACATGGTTTCAATGGTCTGAGAGTAATTCTTTTGGAGATAAAACAAGGATCATCTTATGAAAAAATGGTAAACTATGGATCTATTGCAGCTATGGCAATTTTGATTGCTTATGGCTCAAGAACTATATTGATGGCGGGAATGGGGATTTCTTAGGCATGGCAGTTGTAACGGCTCCTAAACCATCCGAAGAATTAATCACAATTGAAAAAACACCAGATCAACTAAACACTATAACCCTAAGGATAGCAAGATCAAATCCTGCAGAGGGACAAGAGACCACTTACTCTGAATTTAAAGTCCCAGTAAAAAAATGGACCACAGTTCTAGAAGCAATCTTGTATGTAAAACAAAATCTTGATCATGCTGTGGCAATAAGGTATTCTTGTAGACAAGCATCTTGTGGTTCATGTGGGATGAAGATTAATGGAAAACCTTCACTGGCTTGTTACACAAAGGTTTCAGAATTACACTCAAATGTTATCACGGTTGAACCTATGAATAATTTCCCAATAATTAGGGATCTTGCAGTTGACTTTAAACAACTAATCTCAAACCATAAAAAAATGAAGCCGTTTATCATAAGAGAAGATTCTGAAGTGACACCTGAATCTAAAGAATTCACACAAACTCCAAAGGACGTTGAAAAGTATCTCCAGTTCTCATACTGTATCAAATGTGGTTTGTGTAACTCTGCATGTCCAACAATGGCTACTGATACCTCATTTATTGGTCCACAGGGACTTGCACAAGCCTACAGATACGTAGCAGATAACCGCGATAAAGGAAAAGAGGATAGGCTGAAAATTGTAGATGATTCTCATGGAATATGGCGATGCCACTTTGCTGGATCTTGTAGCCACGTTTGTCCAAAAGGTGTTGATCCTGCAATGGCAATACAATTGCTTAGGGGATATCTCTTAGGGTTTCAAAAATAATATTTTAAGGCTTTTTGGGATTTTTACTAGTGTTGACTTGATTGTTTATGGCTTCTGCCATGAAATGATTTGAAACGTTCACCTTTACATCATCGATGCCATCTATCTTTAGCACATTGTCATGCACATCCTGTGCAATCTTGAATCCAAATATTGCTGGACAAAAGGGACTTGTCAAATGCAAGTCGATTTTAACTTCTGTCCCAATGATGTCAACGTTGTCCACTAGTTCAGACTCCATTATTGAGACATTAATTTCTGGATCAACTACTTTCGTCAGCTCATCAAAAATTTGTCTTCTCAAATCTAGAGATGCCTGTGACATAAATCAAAAAAGCGTCTATGCTATATATAACCATTCTATTTCCTAAATTGATGTACAGATCAAGATTGGAAGGGAAATTAGATGAAAACACTTTAGAATTTCTCTCATCAATTTCTGATGATTTTCAAATTGCTTTGTATGATATTTTAGGAAGTCAAGCTCACACTTTGATGCTTTTAGAAAATAAAATTATTACAAAATCTGAAGCAATAAAAATTCTTACTGCTCTTGAGAGACTAAAAAAAGAAAAATTCTCTGAAAAATCAGAGGCTGAGGACATCCATGAACTAATTGAATCTCTAGTGATAAAAAAAGCAGGAAAGGAAGCTGGGGGTAAGATGCACACTGCACGCTCAAGAAATGATCAAGTTACACTTGACATACGTATGAAGATACGCGATGATATCAATATCATCTGTTTTTGTCTAAATGAAGTCATTTCTACGTTAATACAACTAGCAGAAAAATATCAAAATACAATAATGCCTTTGTATACTCATCTCCAGCAAGCTCAGGTTGGATTATTCTCTCATTTTCTTCTTGCATACGCAGATGCCCTTTTTCGTGATCTTGACAGATTCTATATGACATATGGCCGAGTCAATGAATCACCTCTTGGTGCAGGCCCAGTTGGTGGAACGAGTATTCCAATTGACAGGCAATCTACTGCAAAAATGCTTGGATTCAAAGGACTTGTAGAGAACTCAATCGATGCAACTTCATCACGAGACTTTGTGGCAGAATATGTAGGAAACTGCTCCATCCTGATGACAAACTTGAGTAGAATGGCAGAAGATTTTATCATATGGTCCACCTCTGAATTCTCTTTTCTTGAATTATCAGACAAATTTACATCTACATCAAGTGTTATGCCGCAGAAGAAAAATCCTGACATTCTTGAGCTAATCCGCGGTAAAACTGCCCAAGTCATAGGATATCAAATGGCTATCTTATCGAATCTAAAGGGACTACCGTCTGGATACAACCGAGATCTTCAACAAATCAAAGTTTCCATCTGGCCAACTTCTAAGATAATAATATCGTCATTACTTGTAGTTAATTCTCTTCTTAAAACTATGAATGTAAATGAGAAAAAACTAAGACAAGCAATAGATGAAGGATTTTCCATATCGCTTGATATTGCAGAACATTTGGTACGAAAAGGAATACCCTTTAGAGTCTCACACAAAATAGTTGGGCATCTTGTACAAATAGCTGCAAATTCAAGAAAATCTCTATCACAACTATCTTTGTCAGAAGTAAAAGAAACAATTCCATCCAAAGAAATTGATGCAAAGGAACTCTACAAAATTATCCAGTCAACAACTCCTGAATCATCATTAGATACTAGAATGTCCCAAGGATCTTCTGGTAAACATGAGCAACAAAGAATGATTGTAGACAGGAAAAGGAGAATTCAGGCATATGTAGTTGGTACCACTAAGAGAACAAATGAAGTACGAACTGCAATTGAGGGACTAGAAAACAAATTGAAAGTCTTGATAAAAAACAAAGCCTAAAATATATCAGAAACATAGGAAAATCAAAATTTTTACAAGTAAAACTTGTAATTACTTGAATTTAATGTATGAAACTTGACTTTTATATTTATTTTACTTAACATATGAGCAAATAACGAATTTTCGTGGATTACGTCTCAGTATGTATCAATTCGTACAACCGCAATCAAACAACCCTAACTACACTGCGGGTCAGACATGGGGTGCGCTCAAAAAAGCCTGGCGAGGATACAAAATCGCAAAGGTTCAGAGTGACAACACCAGAATGGCCGAATATGCAAAGAAGATTAGAACACTTCAGCATGACTTGGGAATCAAGCAAGCAGAGTTTCCAGAACTGCATCTAAGTAGTTAGAAAACCTCTCTTTTTGGAGTTGTACTGCAAGTAAAAACCTGATATTTTCATATCTTGAATTAATTTGTTGATTTTAAGCGGGTTCGCGGGGATTCGGACCCCGGACAGCCGGATTAAAAGTCCGGTACTCTACCTGGCTGAGTCTACGAACCCATAGCGAAGGGTCATAGTTGTGTATAATTTAGTCTTTTACAAAATTTTTTGATGAAAAGAAAGCTTTAAACTCAGATTTTCTTCCACAATATTTTAACGCCCTTGTAGTATAGAGGGGATGCGGTTAATTCCAATCCTCGTAAAGCCCGGTCTAGAATGGGGCCCTGTCACGGCCTCGACGCGTGTTCAAATCCCGCCAAGGGCGCCATAAATTTTTCTCAGAAATGAAGTAAATCCGAAATCAAATCTCAAATCTTGGGTGATAATCCAAGTTTTTTCATTACATCAACAAGTGTTTCTTTATTTGCAGCAGCTATGAATGAGATCCTCTTGTCATAACTTAATTTTGAGTCAAGTGGCATGCCATTTTCATCAACTACATATCCCCCAGCTTCTAAAGCTATGAGATATCCTGCAGCAACATCTGTTATCCTTAATTTCCTTCTCAGATCTACAAATACATCAACTAGTCCACGAGCAAATATTGCAAGCTCAAGAGCAACTGCTCCAAAATGTCTCACATGATTTGATGCTGCAAGAATCGGTGCTAATTGAGGTAGAGCATCTGGTGAAATTCCTGAAATGTCAACACCCACAACAAAGTAAATTGGTTTGTCTTTGTGAACGTGAATCTTTTTTCCATTCATGTATGCACCATTACCCTTTGACGCAGAATACAAATCTCCATTGTGTAAATCGATAATTACTCCATCTGTGACAGAACTCAGACTATCTTCAGGTGCAAATGCAAGTGAGCAGCAAAAGAAAGGTAATCCCCTAACTGCATTAGTGGAGCCATCTATGGCATCCATTATTACAAATCCTTTAGGGTTTGGAGATAATTCGACCATACCGCACTCTTCCCCAAAAACAGTACACTCAAAATTTATCTCTCGTAGGTAATCAAGAACTGTCTTTTCAGCTACAATGTCAATCCGTCGTGATATGTCTCCACCTGCTCCCATTCCATGATCTGCACCAGATTCCTCTGTTCCTGCAAGATCCTTTACATTGTTGTACACTCTCTTTGCAGCCTCTTCTAAAATTTCGATTACTTTCACAAGTTTTTCTTTTCCAAGTCCTAATTTATTTTAAGTAATAAAAAAGTAGGCTGAATGCATAAATAGCAAAAAAGTTGTGCCATTGTGTGAGCAGTAAAGACGATTCTATTTTTAGCAAGGAGGCTCTCCTGTCCACTAAACCAGGCAAGGACATAGTCAAGCAGGCATTGTTCAAAAGCAAAGGATATCGATTATTTGACAAGTACAAAAAGGAAGCAGAGGACGAATTTCCAAAATTCACCAAAAGATTTACCGAAGATCTGTTAAATGAGATCAAATCTGATCTCAATCCGTTTGAAACTCAAGAAAAATTTGCCAAAGAAGTAGGCTCTACGGAGATAATTCTACAGAAATCACAAATAGACGAGGTTAAAAAGAGACTAGAAAATTATGAAACTCTTCTAGATAGAGTCTCAAGAATACTCAATTCTAATTTTGTTAAAATGACATTTCCAGTTTTTAGTGCGTTATACGATGCTTCGGCTCAATATTTTGGCGACGTTAACGACAATAAGAAAAAAACAGATATCATTGATGGTCATATCATCGCAATTGATCTAAGCGAACCAATGGATAGAATAATGGACAAAGATGAAGATGTAGAATTTCTAGATGACTATAAGTTGATGAATCCGTACATCTTGAAACTTGCAAGAGATAAGATTTCTGTTGGTGGGAAAGAAGTTTTGGAAGAATTTGAGAGAGGTTTCAAAGATGCACGAATAGGACAATACATTGATTTTAAATTAAAAATGAATCCTAAGGGCATATCCGAAGAAGAGATGATTCAATGCTACAAAAAATATAGAGCCGTGATGGGAACTGCGGGAAAAAATATGACTCTTGCAAGATTTCCACTTGGCGAAATATTTTATCTTGGAATGGCAAAAGCTGCAGAATCAGTTGGATGTGGAAATGAAATTGAAGATTCTATCAAAAACAAATTTGTTAAAGTTCCTTCTTGGCCTCTGTATTACACATTTCTTACAGGTGATGTTCAAAAAGGATTTGAATTTACAATGAAGAAGAGTGACATTTACCTAAGTGAGGCACGACTTGCTTTGGAGTTATTACCAGAAAGTTTCTCGCATAAAGATTTTCTCGAGTTTCTCTTTTTAACAGTAGAGCATTACAATTTGTATTGGTTTAATCAACTTTCAAAAGAAAAATTATGGAAAGAATTTGAATCCAAAATTCCAAAGTGATTTGAAATGATGTGGTCTGATAAGTATAGGCCAAAGAATTTGCTTGAAATGGTCGGAAATGAAGAAGCAAAGGAGTCTTTTGTAAAATGGATTGGGAAATGGATCAAGGGAACAAAACCTCTTCTTTTAGTTGGTCCGCCAGGAATTGGAAAAACTACTATGGCAATTCTGAGTGCAAAACAATTTGGTTATGACTTGATCAGCATGAATGCAAGTGATGTAAGAAACAAGCAGAAAATTCAAGAAATTCTCAATCCTATTCTTGGTAATCGGAATCTACTTGGAAACCCCATGATCTTCGTTGATGAAGTGGATGGAATACACGGAAGATCTGATTTTGGTGGAGTAGAAGCATTGATTGACATACTAAAAGAGCCAACTGTTCCAATAATTCTTGCAGCAAATTCTGATATTTCTGACAAAATGAAATCCATAAAAAAAGTTGTCACTACCGTAAAACTTAGACCTCTTCCTCCAAGGTTAATGAGATTATACCTTGAAGAAATTCTAAGGCGAGAAAATGCGTCAATAAAAATTGGTAGCATGATAAAAGTGATTATAGATTCACGTGGTGATATTAGGTCAATTTTAAATTCTGCTCAAGCATTGGCAGGTGGATTTGAACCTCAACTTGATAAATCCAATTTGACTGCTAATGTAGAAGAATCCATAAACTCATTTTTTAACGCAAAATCATCTGAAGAGGCACAAGTAATACTCTATTCTCTACGAATTGATCCTAGAGAGAAGATTAATGCATTTTATTCAAGTGTAATTACAAGCACGCTTCCAAAAGATACCCTAAAAGAAATGTTGGACATACTTTCTGAGGCTGATATGTTATACGGAAAAATAATGAGACATCAAGAATGGAGACTCTTACGATATCTAGATAACATATTATTGAAATTATACAAACAAGGAACGGCAATAAAATATTCTCAATTTAATCTTCCATGGCCTACTCTTAATAGAATTAGATGGGATGGTAGAGCAATAAAAGGACTAACTAGTAATCTTGCAAAACAAATGCACGTTTCACGTAGTGTATTTTCAACTTTCTATCTTCCATATCTTCTTTTTTGTATAAAAAATAAATCTCTTGAAATGAACCTAAACGAGACAGATTACGAAATTGTACAAAAAGAATTGGAGATGATGAAATGAGCTGGCGTGCAATACCTATGAAATTTCCCGGAACATGTCTAGTCTGCAAAAAAAAGATTGAAATCAATGAAGTTGCCTTGTGGGCCAAAGGATTAGGTGTCAAACATCAGGCATGCGCAGAAGTTATGCAACTAAAATGTATAGTCTGTGGAGGCCCAGCAGGTTGTCCTGATTGTGAATTTGCTGATAATTGTGATCTAATGAAAGTCTCCCAGATGTGTATTTGTAAGAAATGTAGCGATACAAAAGATGCTTTTTTACTCTATCAAAATTCTGTAGTAAAACGATATCCCTTGCTAAATCTTAAAATCTAACCCTTCAGATTGAGAAATCAATGGCAAAGCCTACAACAAAGATAGCACCATTAGATCCTGCCTTTCATGGCGAATCAAACTATGAGGTAGGATTGGAAGATCTTCTTACGGAGAGGAGAAATCTAATTGCAAAATTAGAGGCCGATCGACAGACTAGTCAAGAAACCTTACAGTCTGCAAGGGAAGCACTTCAAGTCGTAGAGGGGTTATGGCAAAATTATACCCCGGAAAGACATCGTTTTGACATCAGGTATCGGGCAGGCCGCCAAAATGCCTCACTATCTGGAAGTGAATTATTTCAATGGGCTCCATGGCCGATCGCTGCCTCTAGCAGTAGGGATTAAATTGGCCCGTCCCGATTTGACCGTTATCGCCTATTCCGGAGACGGTTGTCTTTACGGGGAAGGTGGCAATCACTTTATCCATACACTCCGGAAAAGATTGGATTTGACTATACTAACATCGAATAACCAAGTCTACGCGCTGACAAAAGGACAAAGTTCCCCAACTACGGACTTGGGCGTCCAAAATGCCCTCGATCCCCAAGGTAACGAGAATATTCCGCTGAATCCCCTATCACTGGCCATTGCTATCGGGGCGCCCTTTGTCGGTCGCGGCTTTGCGGGTGATCCGGATCACCTGAAGGGGCTCATAAAAGAAGCAATCCTCTTTCAAGGAACGGCGTTGGTGGATATTCTCCAGCCTTGCGTCGAGTTTAAATAAGATCAATACTTATCAGTGGTATCGGGACAGAGTTTTCAAGCTGGCAGCGCCTCTGGCGGATCGATACGAGGCGTTAAAAATGGCCGATGTCTGGGGGGAACGCATTCCTATCGGTATCATCTACCGAGATGATCAACCGAAATCCCGAAAGCCGGCAAAGATATTTCGCGATCACTTGACACAGAGCAATATCATGAATCATCTCAACATGCAGTGCGTGATGATGCGATAAAAATTCACTTTTTGTGTTCGATTTAAAAC